>NZ_LUNF01000219.1:0-22997 GCF_001626145.1 Aeromicrobium sp. REDSEA-S32_B7 | reverse complement strand
GCCGCTGCTCTGCGTAGCGCGACCATCGGAGATCCGACGTAGCGCACGAGCTAACGATGACGTACTCGCCACCCATGAGAGTGACGAAACGGCTCGGTGGCTTCCGCTCCTTCGTCATGGTCGTAACAATTCACGAACCTTCTCGGCTGCGGCGAGTGACAGCGCCCTGATCGCGCTGTGTCCAGCCGCTTTACGGCTACCGTCGAATAGTGACTACTGCATGTCCCTCGACTGCGGCCGTGCGTTCGCTCGTTCATCCCGTCGTCGAGCACGCTCGATCCAGTGCGACGGAGCCGCTCCTGACACAAGCGGGCAAAGTGACATACTTGGACGATTTCGTGACGATGATGCGCTTGCGCGTCGAAAGCGACGCTGCTCTGCAAGGAGTGCGCAGTCTCGTTCCGGGCGGCCGTCACGGGGACGACATCGATGGAAGTGTCGCCGGCGGCGTGCTCCTGTGGCTTGACGCTCGCGAATTTATCGACGTCTTGGAGTATTGGTGGGTGACCCATGAGCAACCGACCGAACTGCCCGATGTCGGGCAGGTCCGCTAGCACGTTCGGCGCGCTTTCAAGCCTCGCGGTTTCGTACTGATCTCCTCGACCGTCAGGTAGCCAAGAACGACTGCAACGGAACAAGATCGGCGACGGCCGCCACTATCTCACCGACCTGCGAACCGCCGCGAAGGTCATGAGTGGCGAGACGGTGAAACCGATGCTCGACGAAACCCGTCCGTCCACCGCCGACCGCAGCTGCGACGACGCCTCCGCCGTCACCCGCGTGCGGGCGGGCCAGCCGGGCGGGGTGAGGGGAAGGGCGACGACGCGCTCCAGACGCACCGTGACCGTCCCGTCCACGACGCCCACCCGCACGGAGGACACCTCCTCCCCGGCCAGATAGTCACCGACCAGCGCCCGCGCCGACGCCGCGTCGAGCTCGACGCGCTGGTCGGCGTAGAAGGCGGCCTCGTCGAGACCGTCGGCCGCGGCCAGCGCCGCACCGTCGGCCAGGTTCGCGACCTCCTGACGCTGCAGGTAGGCGGCCGTCGCGTTCACCACCACCGCCAGCAGCAGCGCGACCAGCACCAGGAACCCGATCGTCATCACCGTCACGCTCCCCCGCTCGTCCGCGCGCGTCATCGCCCCTCCCGGAACGACCCGTACGGCTCGACATGGGAGGAGTCGACCGCGACCCCACCCACCTCGTCCCCCAGCACCGACGGCGTCAGCGGCAACGGCTGCACCGTGCTCACCGACACCCGGACCGACGAACCCGGCTGCAGGCACGACGACGGCGCCGGCAGGCACACCACCTCCACGTCGGCACGGACCCTCTGGTCACCCAACGCCACAGCGGCCGCGCGCTGCGCCCGCAGGGTGGCCGTCACCGTGTCCGGCGCCTGCACGTACGCCCGCGCCGCCGCCTTGCTCGCCGACGACACCGCGTACGCGGCCCGCTGCGCGTCGAACACCGCAATCATCACGTACACGAACGGCACCAGCAGCAGGATCGTCAGCCACACCAGCTCCACCGGCGCCGACCCCCGCTCGTCCCTCACGGCTCCACCTGCACCAACGCCCGCCCGCGCACGTCGAGCGGCACCCCCGGACCCAGGACACCCAACGCCGGCACCCTCGCGCGCACCCGCACGACGACCGCAGGCGCACCGTCGACCGACGTCCGCGTCGCGCTCACCGACCGAGCGAACCGGTCCGACAGCGAGTCGGTGATCATCCGCCGCGCCCGCACCTCCGCGTCCTCGGGCGTCGCCCCCAGCGGCGCACCCGCCCGAGCCCCGTCCGACGCCGCCGCGGTCAGCGTGTTGCGCACGTGCAGCACCAGCCCCAGCTGCACGATCCCCAGCACCAGCGGCACCAGCAGAACCATGACGAGCACGAAGTCGACCACCGCCGAGCCGCGCTCCCGGCGCATCAGCGCACCGAGCTCAACGCGTCGCGCAGCATGGCCGTCAGCTCCGGGCCGGCGACCGCCGTCAGCACCGCGACGAGCCCGGCGGACATGACCGTGATCATCACCCAGCCCGGCACGTCACCCCGTTCGTCGTGCGGAGGCTCCAGCAGACGCGACCTCAGCCGCAGGGTCAAGGACGACATGACACCACTCCTTCAGCTCGACAGACGCAGACCGACGAGGCCCGGGTAGAACGCGAAGACGACCGTGACGGGCAGGACGAGGAAGACGACGGGGATCATCATGAGGATCTCCTTGCGGCCACCGGACTCCATCAGCTCGCGGCGGGCGGACTCCCGCACGTCGGCGGCCTGCGCGTGCAGCACGTCGACAAGCGGGGTGCCACGGTCGACGGCCACCGCGAGACCCTCGGCGAAGCGCGCGATGCTCGGGACCCCGGTGCGCGCCGCCAACGCGTCGAACGCGGCCGGCACGGTGTGGCCGGTGCGTACGTCGGCGAGCACCCGGCCGAGCTCGTCGGCGAGCGATCCCCGCAGCACGCGCAGAACGCGGTCGAGCCCGGCGACGGGGCTCTCCCCCGCGGCGACCGCCAGCGCGAGCAGGTCGGCGACGGCGGGGAACTCCTCCGCGAGCCGCTCCTCACGTCGGGCCACCTGCGAGGTCAGGAACGAGTCACGGCCCAGCACCCCACCCACGAGGCCGACTCCACACAGCACCAGCAGCACCGTCGGCGAACCACCCGACGTGCTCCACACCAGCACCGCCAGGGCCGCGGCCACCGCGAAGCCCGCCGCGCCCCACGCCAGCTGCTGGACGCGAAAGGCGTCGACGCCGTACGGCGAGCCGAGCCGCACCAGCCGCCGCTCGACGCTCGACGTCCCGCCCGTCAGGCGCCCGACGAGCTCCGCCGCGCCACGCAGCCACGGGCCGTAGACCGCGCCGACCGTGCTCGACGCCCGCGTCCGGGCGGGCAGGAGGTCGCTGAGGTACGGGTCGACGCGCATCGCCGGCGTCGGACGCCGGACCTGCCACCAGGCGACGACGACCAGCAGCAGCCCGACCGCCGCCGCGGCTCCCGCTGCCGCTCCGAGGAGAGTGGCCGTCATGCCAGCACCCGCCGTTCCTCCGGCAGCCGACCGAGCCACAGCATGAGCCGGTAGGCCACGACGCACACCACCGCGCCGCCCACCAGGACGACCGCGCCCGTGCCCGTCGCGTACCGCGCGACCACCTTCGGCTGCAGGCTCATCGCGGCCAGCACCACCCACGGGGCGGCGACGGCCAGGCGGGCTGCGTTGACCGTCCACGACTGGCGCGCCTCCAGCTCGCCCCGCGTCCGGCCCTCCTCGCGCAGGAAGCCTGACAACGCGCGCAGCATGCGGCCGAGGTCGCCGCCGCCGACGTCGCGAGCGATCCGCAACGCCTCCACGACGCGGTCGCCGGTGGGATCGGCCAGACGCTGCTTCAACCGGTCGAGCGCGATGTCGAAGCGCCCCGTCGACTGGTAGTCGCGGCCGAACCGCGCGAACGGCTCGCGCAGACCCTCCGGCCCCCGCTCCCCCAGCTGCACGACCGCCTCGGGCAGCGAGAGCCCCGCCCGCACGGCCGACGCGAGGTTGTCGACGGCGTCGGGCCACAGGTCGGCGTGCTCGCGTGCCCGACGTCGGGCGCGTCCCCGCAACGTCGCCACGGGCAGCAGCGCCGCGAGCGTCCCGAGGACGAGACCGATCACCAACACACCCGACACCGCAGTCATCACCAGACCGGCGACGACGAACGACCCGACGCACAAGGCGAGCAGCGCGCCGGGCTCCACGTCGGACAGCCCGGCGCGGTCGAGCAGCTCGCGCACCCGACGGCGGCCCGACGTCCTACGTTGCGGCAGCGGAGCGAGCGCCCACCACACCAGCAGTGCGACGCCGACCCCGGCGCACAACCCAGTCAGCGTGGCCATGGCGCGTCTCCGTCGGCGGCGAGCACGGCGTCGAGGTCGATGCCGACGCGTGCGAAGGCCTCGGTCCGCGAGGGTCGCCCGTGACCACGACGCAGCACGCCCCCGTCGCGCACGAACACCGTCTCGGACTCGATGTGGCCGTTCTCGACCCGTCCGCTGACCGCTGTGACCTCCTGGACGGCGCGGCGGCCGTCGGCGCCGAGCGCGGTGTGGACGACGAGGTCGATCGACGTCGCGACCGTCGGCACGACGAAGTCGCTGGTGATGTTCGCGCCGGCGAGCAGCGGCAGCGTGCACAGCTTCGTGAGCGCCTGCCGCGCGGAGCTGGCGTGGACGCTGGCCATGCCCGGCAGGCCCGCGTTCAGGGCGAGCAGCATGTCGAGCGCCTCGGCCGAGCGCACCTCGCCCACGACCACGCGGCTCGGCCGCATGCGCAGCGCCTCCTTCACCAGCATCCGCAGCGTCACCTCGCCGGTGCCCTCCAGTCCGGCCTGGCGGCACTGCAGGGCCACCCAGTCGGGGTGGCGGCCGCACTGCAGCTCGAACACCTCCTCCACGGTGATCAGCCTCTGCGACCCGGGGATCGCCGCGGCCAGGCAGTTCAGCAGGGTCGTCTTCCCCGCCTGCGTGCCGCCGGAGACCACCACGTTCAGCCCCGCCACGACGCTCGCCCTCAGGAACCGCGCGACGGCGGCGTCGATCGTGCCGAGCTCGACGAGATCCTCCAACGAGTGCGCCCGCGCCACGAACTTGCGCACGTTGACCGCGCTGAACCCGCGCGCGATCCCGTCGAGCACCACGTGCAACCGGTGCCCGCCCGGCAGCATCGCGTCGACGAACGGCTGCGACACGTCGAGCCGGCGCCCCGACGTCGACAACATCCGCTCCACCAGCTCCCGCACCTGCGTGGCCGTCAGGATCACCGACGTCAGCTCGTGCCGCCCCTCCCGCGCGACGAACACCCGGTCGGGCTCGTTGATCCACAGCTCCTCCAATGAACGTTCAATCCACGAGAGCAGCACGAACCACTCCGGCCCATTCCTCGGAACAGCCACACCGAGGAGCAACCGTGAGCATCGAACTTCCCGAGGCGTCCCGTCTCGTCGACTTCTACGTACGACTGTCCAACGCCGACGAGGGCGCCGACTCCCTCGAACGCCAAGAAGCAGACCTCCGCCAGTGGGCAGACCGCGAGGGCCTGTCCGTGCGCACCGTCTGGAGCGACTACGGCCGTTCCGGCTACCGCGAAAACGTCGAGCGCGAAGCCTTCAAGAGGGCGACCGCTGCCGTCATCGCTGGCGAAGTGGGCACGCTCGCGGTCTGGAAACTCGATCGCCTTTCGCGCCGCGGCGCCGGGGAGATCGGTCTCGTTCTCGACGATGTCGAGCGCGCTAAAGGCCGCATCGTCTTTCTCCGCGACGGCCTGGACACCTCGACGGGCGCCTCCCGAATTCCTATCGCAGTCCTCTCAGAGATTGCGCGCGCGGAGTCGGCGAACACGTCGGTCCGGGTCAGGTCCCGGAAGGCGAGTGATCGAAAGGCCGGGCGCTACCTGGGCGGGGCGGCCCCGTTCGGGTACGTGGTGGACGCAGACAGGCGCCTCCGTCCGCACGAGACTGAGTTCGCCCTCATGCGAGAGTTGGTCGACCGTGTTCTGGGCGGCGCGTCGCTCCTCGACGTCGCCCGCGACTGGAACGCTCGCGGTGTGCCAACGCGTCGCCTCGCGACCTGGCAGAAGCGCCGCGACGAGGGCCGGCTGAGCGCCCGCCAGAGGGCGGCAGGTCCCCCGTGCTGGCGGCCGAGCACCCTGTCCAGCGCCCTCCGCTCCCCGACGCTCTCCGGGCTCATGACAGAAATGGTGACCGTCACGGTCGCCGATCCCGACAAGGGCCCGCGCGCCGTGAAACAAGTCCGCGCCTACCGCGATCCCGTCTCAGGCGAGCACGTCCCGATCATGGCAGACGGATTCGATCCCGTAGCCAGCCCAGCGCAGCACGCACGACTCCTCGAAGTCCTGGACGGACGACTGCGGGCCTACGGCCGCGGTCGCTTCCCCGCGCGGTCGTCGCGGAGCCTCCTCGGGACGCTCGCCCTGTGCGCGTCGTGCGGTCGCACCCTAACGACGTTCGGAGAGTCGTATCGCTGCAAACGCTCGTTCGCGGACGGCCTCACCTGCCCGGCACCCGTGAGCGTTCAAGTCTCTGTGCTCGACGACGCCGTGCGTCGCGCTTGGGCTCGGCGCCTCGCCGCCCTGGACCCGGAATCCCCACTTCTCGACCGCGTCGGCGACCGTTGGCTCCAGAAGTTCGACCCCGCGCCCATCGCCGAGCGTGCGGAGATCGAACAGCGCATCGCTGACTCAGCCGCTCGACTCTCGACGGCCGACGACGACCACTACCTGCACGGCACTCTGGACGCGACGCGGCACGGCCGGATCGCGGGCACCCTCACGCGGACGCTGGCAGCGCTACGCACACAACTTGCCGCACTGCCTCGACCTGAGGCGAATCTCGGGGCGCTGCTGGACCCCGAGTTGTCCCTCCCCGCGATCGAGACGGCTCCAGTACAGGAGGCCCGTGATCTCCTCGGCCTTGTGCTGGCAGCCGTACGAGTGTCGAAGGCGCCACGGGCGGGTGCTCGATTTGTCGCTATGGAACGGCTGGAGTTCGAATGGATCGCATGACTCACTCCCCCGACATCGTCGGCCGCTTCCGCTCTGGCTACCAGGCCAACGACCGCCCGGTCGCCCTCCAGAACTGGCGCATCACCTCGGGTGACCCCGAGGTCGCCGACAAGGTCGCTGACCAGTTCGGCGCGCCCAGTCTCGCCGCCGTCGAGGTTCTCATCGAAGGCGTGTCAGAGGCCAACGAGATCACCCTTCGGCTTGCCGAAGAGCCCGCACTCGGCGTGTTTGCCTGGCGCCCACCCTCGGGGCTCGCCGACGAGGCCGCGCGGCTCGCCCGTATGCGCAGGGGCCGGCCGGCGCGCCTCAGCCTGGAACCGGCGTCGTACGTCGCTGCCAACGGCCCACGTGCCGGTCAAACGATCAGGTACACGCGCCCGTCACTTTCCGCCGACGAGGACTAGCGCCGCCGCGTGTAAACGCCCGGCGGCCGAGCGCCGGGGCGGGTCCCGGTGACGAAAGTGACAGAACTCCGTCACTTCTCTATTCCTACTCAAGATTTCGATTCTTGAAGGCAGATAAGAGAAGTGACGGCTGATCGTCACTTTCGTCACCGGCCGTGCCGGAAGGTGCGTGCACCCTGCTCCGACGGGCGAAACCTGTGGTCACGGGCGGGCCCATTACAACTACGGATCGAAGCGAGTCCGTACCCCCTGCGAAGGAGAACTGCCGTGCCCTGCCCTGTGTGCTCCTCACCTGTCCCGACCCCGCGCCGCGGACCCGCTCGGCGGTTCTGCTCTGAGAAGTGCCGCGGGGAGGCACGCCGAGGCGCGTACCGCGCCGAAGTCCTCGCCGCCGCGCAGACCGTAGAGGCGCTCACCTCCCGGTTGCGAGCGCTCGAAGCCGAGCGCGCCGCCGAGCGCGCCGCCGCCGTCGAGGAGATGACACGCGTCACGGGCTACTTCCAAGCGCTGGTCGCCGCGCTGGCTGCGCGACAGGCCGCCGCATGAGCGCCCGCGCCGCCGCCGAGCGCGCAGCCCGCGCAGCCCGCCGCGCGCAGGAGGAGGCGTCCGCCGAGGCCGTCGTCTCGGCGTGGCTTCGTCGGGGGCTCCTGACTTCAGGGCGCCACCTCGCCGCGCATCTCTACGGCGCCGCCCGCCGCTCGATCCAGGCGGCGCAGGCTGCCGAGAAGAATCTCCCGGACGGCCGCCCCTACCTCGTGCCGGGGCCTCGCATCTTCTACTCCGTCGCCGACGACCTACTCGGCGCGAGCACACGGTCGAACGCCGGCCGCGTCTACACCATCGAACCGAAGGCACTCTCCGTGAACAACTCCCCCACGATGGGCGACGCGATCGACCGTCTCCGCGCCGTCCGCGTCGCCGCTGAAGCCGCGATCGCTTCCAACAGCGGAACTCTGACTGCCGTCATCGACGGTGCCCCGGTCCGACTCCTCGACGCCGCTCTGACGACGACCGGCGTCGTCGGCTGGCCCGCGGAGTGAACGTCGCCGCCCGCGTCGCCGTCTCGCTGAGCCTGCTCACGCTGCCCGCGGGCCTCTGGCTTGGCGGGAGCCCCTGGAAGTGGCTCGCTACCGCCGCGACCCTGTTCCTCGTCGCCGTCATCGCCGATAGCGGCCCGCCGCGGTCTGCGCGCCCCGAGCGCGGCGACTGCCGTCTCTAACGCCCTTGGCGTTCTCCTGACTGGCGCCTAACGCGCCCCCCATTTGTCCTCGGGTTGGTTACCCGTCGACGGGTACCGCCGCTCTGCGGCGGGCTCCTTTCCGATCAGCGTCGCCCGCTTACTCGCTCATGGTGAGCGGGCGGCGCTGTGGACCTCGTTCTCGCCCTCGTGCGCCCTGCGTCTGGGGCTTTCTTGCGTGCTCCCGCGGCCCCGTACACGCCGCGCCAGCGAGCCGCCACCGCCTGCTTCCGGCGCCCGCACGGGCTACGCCACGGGCGGGAATCCGAGCGCGCCCCTAGCGCCCGGTTTGCGCCCCCAGTCGGGCGCCTCCTCCGAGCCGCACGGCTCCCCCTCCGCTCGCCGCCGCACGGCAACCGCGGGCACTGCCCCCTCCCCTCTTCTTGCTCGAAGGAGCACCGCATGACCAACACCACCTCTACGTCTGCCGCGGCGTGGCGCCCGGATCAGACCGCGTACTTTGACCTGGACAGGATGCCCGACCTGCTCCTCCCGCAGGTCGCCACGGTCGCTGGGAGCGTCGAGGGCGACGCCGTCGCCGTCCGCGTCCCGTATGTTGAGACGGACGGAATCTCCAGCGTCGTTGCTGAGGGCGCGCCCATCACTGAATCCGACCCTGAGTTCGCCGAGGTCGTAGTGATGACTCGCAAGATTGCGACGCTGAGTGTCGTCTCGCTGGAGCAGTACCGACAGCCCGAGGCGCGACACCTCATCCTGGAGTCCCTTCAGCGCTCCGTGACCCGCGAGGCGAACAAGGAGTTCATCTCCGCTGTCGGCGCCCTCTCCGCCGACTTCATTTCGGGCGGGACACTCGGCGAGAACTTGGACAGCATCTCCGACGCCGTCGCCGAGATCGAGGCCAACGACGGCCGCGCCTCGCACATCGTCATGCCCGCGAGCGCCTGGCAGACCCTCGCGAAGGTCAAGCAGGCCACCGGCTCCAACATGCCTCTTCTCGGAGTCGGCACGAACAGCACCGAAGGGTCTCGCCGCTCGATCTTCGACCTCCCGGTCATCCTGTCGGCGACCGCCCCGGCCGTGTACGTACTGAGCAAGGGCGACCTCCTCGCGGCGACCGGGCAGATCGCCGTGTCGATCTCCGAGCATGCTGCGTTCAACCGCGACGCCGTGTCCATGCGCTCAACCCTGCGCTTCGGGATCGCGCCTTCGCGCCCTGAGCGGCACGCCGTCATCGCCCTCAGCTGACCCCGAGCGGGGAGCCTGGCAGGCCGCCAGGCTCCCCGCTCTCTCTGTTTCGGGAGGTCCTCGTGCCTGACGCCGCTCCCCTGTGGTCCCACCCCGCCGACGTCCGCGCCCGGTGGGTGGGCCCCGCCCCACTGACCGCCGACGACGCGCAGATCGCGACGCTTCTCGGCGACGCGGAGGACACCGTCCTTCGCGAGTTCCCCGACATGGCGAAGCGCGTCGCGCGTGCCGACGGGACCGACACGAGCGAGGGCCTCGCGACGCCGAAGCGGCGCGTCGTGAAGGTGCTCTCCCGCATGGTGATCCGCCACCTCCGCAACCCGGAGGGCCGCCGCCAGACGCAGGAGAGCGCGGGCCCATTCCAGCGCTCGACGACCTACTCCGGCGACGAGCCGGGCGAGATGTACCTGACCGACGTCGACATCGCCGAACTCGGCGGTCACCCTGCCGCAGGCGGTGCGTTCACGATCGACACGATGCCTGCCCACTCGACGCGCGCGCTTCACCCGTCTATCGAGCCCCGCCTATGGGGCGGGGAGAGCGCCGAGGGGTGACCTAGGGGGCCCTCCCCCTCCCCCGCCCCTGCTGCCTCACTCTCGGCATTGCGTCATTTCACACACGGGTCTCCCGTTCCACATCATTTCCAGCGAAACCCCGCGAATCCCCTGGGATTCCGGGGTTTTTTCATGCCCTAGGAGCACCGCTCATGACCCCAACCCGCGCAGAGCAGAGGTACGCCGCCCGCATCCGTCGCGCGCTCCCCTCACCACCTGTCTATCTGCGGGCGCTTCCCGACTCCAACCTGACGGCCGGGCCGCACACCGCCCGCCGCGTTCGCGCATGGTGCGCCCGTGAGGGTGTCGAGGTCCCGACTCTCCTTGACGTCGCCGCCGAGCGGGCGCGTCGGTCCATCCGCGCCTCGACGGAGCCGTGCCCGTGAACGCGACCGGGATCGACCTCGGTGCCGCGTACCTCGCGATCCTCCCCGACACGAGCAAGATCGCGCCTGGGATTAAGGCGGCTCTCGGCGTGGCGGAGAAGGGCGCCGCGGACTCGGGCCGTCGGGTCGGCCGCGACTTCTCCGGTGCCGCCGCGGCGGCGGTCAAGCGAGCCGCGCCTGTCCTCGCCGCCGGCCTCGTCGTCAAGGGCGGTCTGAACCGCCTCCTTCAGATCGACGACGCCCGCGCGAAGTTGCGCGGAATGAAGATGGACGCCGAGGAGATCGGCAAGGTCCAGGACTCCGTCTCCGCGGCCGTCGACGGGACCGCTTTCAGCCTGGCCGACGGCATGAACGCCGCGACCACGGCCCTCGCGTCCGGCGTGAAGCCCGGCGCCGAACTCGAGAAGTACCTCCGCCTGATCGGAGACGTTGCCACGCAGGGCGGCGCGACCTTTCAGGAAATGGGCTCGATCATCAATCAGGTCACCGCCCGCGGCAAGGTCGGGCAGGAGAACCTCAACCGCCTTACCGAGCGCGGCATCGGCATTCAGACGATGCTCGCCGACTCGCTCGGGGTCTCCGGTGACCAACTGTCCGAGAAGTTGCGCAAGGGCTACGTCTCCGCGAAGGACTTCCAGAAGGCGCTAGAGCAGAACTTCGCGGGCTCCGCGAAGAAGGCCGGCGACACCGTCCGCGGCTCCTTCGCGAACATGCGCACGAGCATGTCGCGGCTCGGCGCGACGATCCTGGAGCCCGCCTTCAAGCAGGCACCGGCCCTGTTCCAGGTCATCACCGTCGCCGTGAAGGAACTCGCCGCCGAGGGTGGCGTCGCTACCCGCATCGGCGAGGCCCTCGGGAAGGCGCTCGCGACGACCGTCTCGGTCCTCGGCGACGCCCTGAAGGTCGCAGGCAAGGTCCTGAGCATCGCGAAGGAGAACAAGGAAGTCCTCGCGGTCCTCGTGGGCGGCTACGTCGCCTATCGCGCTGCCGTGAAGGCTGCCGTCATCGTCGAGGGCGCGCTCGCCCTCTGGCGCGGACGGCAACTCGTCCTCATGTACGCCGTGACGGCCGCACAGCGCCGGATGAACACGGCCATGAAGGCGAACGTCATCGGCATCGTCGTGACGGCTCTGACCCTCCTCGTCGCCGGCTTCGTCTACGCGTACAAGCACAGTGAGACCTTCCGCTCGGTCGTCGACCGCGTGTGGTCGTCGGTCAAGAGCGCGTTCGCCTCCGCGTGGCAGGCGATCCGGCCCGTCGTGACCGAGATCGGCCAGTGGCTCGCCCGCGCGCTGCCTGTCGCGTTCGGCGTCCTGCGCCGTGTGGCGGCCGTGCACCTGAAGATCATCGGGACGTACTTCCGCACGGTGTGGGCGCTCGTAAAGCCGATCCTCCGCCTCCTGGCGTGGACGATCCGCAACCTCGTCGCCCCCGCGATCCGCTTCCTCTGGACGAACGTCGTCAAGCCCGTGTTCGGGTGGATCGTCGCGCGGATCAAGAGCGCGTGGACGTCGATCCGACCTGCCTTCTCCGCGATCGGCCGTGGTGCCAGCAACCTCGCCGACGCCTTCACCTCCGTGCGTCAGCGCGTTGCGTCTTCCTGGTCGAAGATCGTCGACGCCGTCCGGAAGCCACTCGACAAGGCGAAGGGAATCATCAACGGGTTTCTGGACCTGATCAACAAGATTCCGGGAGTCAACGTCCCGCTTCTCGGCGCTGCCAAGGTGGCGACCGAGACGGGCTCTGACAAGGCGCGTGCGGCGCGCGGTGCAATCCACCGTGCCCGCGGCGGCGCCGTCTTCGGGCCGGGGACATCGATCAGTGACTCCATCCCCGCGTGGCTCTCCGCTGGAGAGCACGTCCTCGACGCCGCCGACGTGCGCAACATGGGCGGACACGGGGCGATCTACGCCATGCGCGAGGCAGCAGCCCGCGGTGTGCTGCCGGCGTTCGCGCGAGGTGGCGCAGTGGCACCGGGAACTGGACGGCAGCACTCCAAGATGCAGTATCCGTGGGCGACGTGGGCTGGCGACTTCCCGAACCCGATCGGCACGCCGGTCAAGGCGTGGAAGGCCGGCACCGTGGCTCTCGTCAAGAGCCTGACGACGTCCTACGGCAAGCACATTCGCCTCAACCACACCGACGGCACGAGCAGCCTCTACGCTCACCTCTCCTCCTTCGCCGTGAAGGTGGGCGAGGCCGTGCGCCAGGGCCAAATCATCGGCCGCGTCGGGTCGACCGGCAACAGCACCGGCCCTCACCTCCACGCGGAGTTCATGGGCGGCCACTACAAGGGCGGTTCGGGCGGCTCGGTGTGGGACACGCTGAAGGGCGCTAGCGGAAAGATCACCGGCTGGATCAAGTCGAAGTTGCTCGACAAGGCCAACATCGGCGGCCTCCTCGGCAACGTCTCGGGCCTGTTCGGCGAGATCGGCAACGGCGTGAAGAAGAAGGTCCTCGGCGGCCTGTTCGACTCCGGCGGCGTCGCCTCCGGGCTCGGCTTCATGGCGAAGGGCACCGTCCAGCCTGAGCGCGTGCTGTCACCGCGCCAGACACGCGCCTTCGAGGCAGCGCTCGCCCGCGACTTCCAGCCCGGCGAGGGCGGATCGGGCGGCGTGTCCGTCACGGTCGCCGACTTCGAGATCACCGATTGGGAGGCCGGCATGGCTCGCATCTCGCTTCTCGTCGAGGACGCGATCGACAACTACGACGCCCACCAGGGCCAGGTAGCCCGCGCTGCCTAAACCGAAAGCCCCGTCCCTAGCGCTATGCGCCGGGGGCGGGGCTTTTCGTCGTTTAGGTGCGCGCGCGGCGACTAGCCGCCGCTCAGGCGAGCGCAGAGAAACGCGCGAGGAGGCCGTCGACCGCTTCGTCGACGAGATCGGCAAACGCGCAGTCGTCCAGGAGGCGCCCGAGCGGCGTGTCATGCAGCAGTGTCGCCGCCTCGTGAGCGAGGTCGAGGTACGCGTCGTGAGCGACGGGGCCATTCGAGGGAGCGGCGTCGCGCTCCTGTGGGAGGATCACGGTCATGGCTGGCAGCCTTCCTTGTAAGGGCTTCCGGTCTAGGTCCCGTCGGGCGTTGCCGCGCCCTGCGGGACCGTTCTGTTACGACGACCGTACACGCCAAGGGCGGCGATGTCGCCTGTTCGACGAGAGTCATTTTGCACTGCGATTCCAGTCGCGAAAGGCGACTTGCGTGACCTGTCGCCGCCCTTCGCTAGCGTGTCTCGCATGAGTACCGCAGCGTGGGCAGTCATTGGCGTCTTCGTCGGAGCCGCGTTGCAGTTCCTCGCCAACACCCTTAGCGACCGACGAGCCGATCGGAGAGCCGACGCCGACCGCGCGGAAAGCCGTCGCGCGCGCCTGGAAGCCAGACAAGAGGAACGCGCGGCCCGGTTGTTCGACTCTCGTCGGACGGCCTACGAAGCGTTCATCAGCACCGCGAGGAGCGAGAGTTCGAGGCTGTGGACCGCGGGCTCAAGGTTTCTCATCGGCGAACGCTCGACCGACTTGCATCGGCCCGTCGGCGATGAGTTGCTGGATCAGTGGGGAACGGTGGGCCTCTACGGATCACCCGCGACCGGGAGGGCCGCCGAGGAGGTGTATGCGGCACTTTTCGAGTTTGCCAATCTCTGCCGACGAGGGCCAAAGAACCTTGAAGAGGTCGCCCAGCACTACGGCCGCGTGAGCGCGTTGCTAGAGGCCTTCGCCGGGGCCGCCCGCGTAGATATGGGTGCGGCGATCCCCGCTGACGGCGGCATGAGCGCCGAGACTTCGACACAATGAAGTCATGAGCGATGATGACGGCGTCCGCTGGGTGCTCGCCAACGACGGCAAGGCGCACGCGCTGACGTGGCTATCCAAAGACAAGACGCACGGGGGCCTGGCGTGCCGAGCCGGCGTGAACAGGCCTACACCGGCGGGACCGGGTGACCGACGGTGCTCGGAGTGTCGGAGCGAGATTTCGAGCCTGGAGGCTCAGAAGCAAAGAGGCTCGTCGACCTAGCCGGGGTCGATGCATGTCAGGTGGCGCGACACGCCAGGCCGCGCCACGTGTCGTCGTCCACGTCCCATCACACGAGACGCTCGTGGTTTCGTACTAACCTCCTCGACCGTCGGGTCGTCCAGGAACGGCTGCAACGGTCCGAGCCCGGCCACGTCGGCCACGATCCCGCCGACCACCCGGTCGGGCTCTTCCAGCGACCGCACCGCACCCGTCAGCGACCGTCGCTCGTGCTCGGCCACCACCTCGTGCGCGACCTCGCGTACCGCATCCGCGTCCGTCTGCGGGTCGAGCCGCCGACGTCGCACCTGCTCGCGCACCCGCTCCGCGAGCGTCGCCTGCACCGGATCCACCACTGACCTGTCCCCCGAGAAGTCGTGTCGATGACCAGGACCATGACAAGAACGGCGCGATCTGTGAAGGGGACGCCCGCCTAAACTGTGGACAAGTGGGACGGACGGACGATCGCGACCCGCGTCAGGAGCCCCGCACCTCGGCGACGACGTCGCGGAGCAGCGTCGGGGTGACCTCGGCCGAGGCGATCCGCGCGGCCACCCGTCCGCGGGTGTCGAGCACCCACGTACCAGGGACGGCCTGGACAGGGAGCACCTGGCTGAACCGCAGGGCAAGACGACTGTCGCGGTCGACCAAGGTCGGGTACCGGACCCCGAAACGCTCGTTGAAGGCTCGCGCAGCGGCAGGCGAGTCCCGCGCGAGAAGACCGATGAAGGCCACGTCCGACGGCGCCTCATCGGACACTCTTGCGAAGACCGGGGCCTCCTTGCGACAAGGAGCGCACCACGAGCCCCACCAGTTCACGACGACGACCTTGCCGCGGTAGCTATCCAGGTCGACCGGTGCACCGTCGAGCGACTCCCCCTCGGCGCCGTGGAGCACCTCGCGCTCGCTCGGGCGGAGGATGGTCACCCCCGCGCTCGCATCCCCGCTCTCAGCGCCCGCACAGCCCGACAGGAGCAGCGCGCACGCCATCACCGCCACGACACTCGCCTTCACCTACAACCTCCAGAAGGACATCGACCCTGCTCCGGACGTTCGCTCACCGTCACAGGGACTCTGCCAGCGAAGACTGCACGGCAACACACACCGCTCGCGAGGTGGTGTGTCCGCCCCAGGAGCGGATCGTGCTTCGGACGCTGACGCCGGCGCCGCCCCGGTCGTCACGTCGTGCAATCACGGCTGGTCAAGCGTGTGATCGGTCACGTACAGTGGAAGCCGGACTGCGAAAATGACCCGTTCGGGCTAGAGCGCAGGTGATCGCGGTCCGGGAGCATGTCCTCTGGGAGTGGGGAGAAGTGGAAGACATGGTGACGACCACCCGCGTGGTGCAGCCGTCGTTCGACGACGACGCCCTCGTTCCGCACGCCTACCTGCGCAGCCTCCTCGAGGAGGCCGCCACCCTCGCCCCGCGCGAAGGCCTGGCCGACGTGCTCACGCTCGTCACCGCAGCCGTCGAGGAGTGCGCGCTCACGCCCGACGTCGCGTTCTCGCTCGGCCAGCAGCTTCGTCTCGTCATCGGCGCCCACCCCGCCGACGGCGACCTCGACGCCCACCTGCTGCTCCACGCCCTGCTCTCGGAGCTGATCGAGGTCACCAGCCTCGTCGACGGCGTCCACCTCGACGACCTCGAGCCGCTCGTGCAGCACCTCGTCTCCATCGGCGACCTCGCCGAGGCGCAGCGCACCACCCGCCTCGCCGACGCCACGCGCGCCCGCGTCCGCGCGCTCGAGAGCAGCATCGCCGCCGACCTCGGCGCCGCCTGACCCGCACGCAGCCCGCTCACAGGAACCACACAGGTTCCGCACGGACAGGCGACGGACAGGCCGTCCACACTGGACCCATGACCGCGCCCCTCACCCGCGCCGACGGCACGCCCCTGCGCGTCCTCGTCGTCGACGACGAGCCCAACATCGCCGAGCTGCTCATGATGGCCCTGCGCTACGAGGGCTGGGACGTGCGCACCGCCGCCACCGGACGCGACGCCGTGTCCACCGCCCGCGAGCACGCCCCCGACGTGATCGTCCTCGACTGGATGCTGCCCGACGTCGACGGCCTCGAGGTCCTGCGACGCGTCCGCCAGCACGACGACCGCGTCCCCGTCCTCTTCCTCACCGCGCGCGACGCCGTCGAAGACCGCGTCGCCGGGCTCACCGCCGGCGGCGACGACTACGTGACCAAGCCGTTCAGCCTCGAGGAGGTCGTCGCCCGCGTCCGCGCCCTCGTGCGACGCACCGGCGTGCTCGAGCAGCGCTCCGACCACGTCGTCACCGTCGGCGACCTCACCCTCGACGAGGACAGTCGCGACGTCACCCGCGCCGGCACCCCCATCGAGCTCACCGCGACCGAGTTCGAGCTGCTGCGCTACCTCATGCGCAACCAGCGTCGCGTGCTCAGCAAGGCGCAGATCCTCGACCGCGTGTGGAACTACGACTTCGGCGGCCAGGCCAACGTCGTCGAGCTCTACATCTCCTACCTGCGCAAGAAGATCGACGCCGGCCGCGAGCCGATGATCCACACCAAGCGCGGCGCCGGCTACGTGCTCAAGCCCGCCGAGAGCGCATGAGCCTCACCCGCCGGCTCGTCCTCACCGTCGTCGTGCTGGTGGCCACCGCGAGCCTGCTGGTCGCCGCGGCCGCGACGCTGCTCATGCGCAGCTCGCTCACCGACCGCCTCGACGCCCAGCTCGCGCAGGCCATGGACCGCGCCAGCACCGAGGCGCGCGGCAACCCGCTCGGACCCGGCGGCGGGCCGGGTGGGCCCAGCAGCCGCGTCGACGTCGTGTGCGGCGAACGTCCCCGACCACCCCTCGGGCAGGCCGCCGGCAGCCTCACCGCCGTCTACACCTCCGACTGCGCCAACGGCGTGCAGATCACGTCGAGCGGGAGCCTGCGCGGCCTCTCCACCACCGCGCTGCAGCGCCTCGGCGGCGTCGACGCCGACGAGACGCCCCGCACCATCGACCTCCCCGGCCTCGGGTCGGTGCGCGTCGCCGCCACCACCACGCCCGACGGCACCGTCGTCGTGCAGGGCCTGCCCACCGACGACGTCGACCAGACCCTCACCCAGCTGCTGTGGTGGGAGGTGCTGCTCACCGTCGTCGGCGCCGCCGTCGCCGCAGCCGTCGGGGCTGCCCTCGTGCGCCGCCAGCTGCGTCCGCTGCGCGACGTCGCCGCCACGGCGCACGAGGTCTCGGCCCTCCCCCTCGACTCCGGCGAGGTCGGCCGCACGGCCCGGGTGCCCGACGCGCTCACCGACCCCGGCACGGAGGTCGGCCAGGTCGGCGAGGCGCTCAACCGGCTGCTCGGGCACGTCGAGGGGGCGCTCGACGCACGTCACGAGAGCGAGCAGCAGGTGCGCCAGTTCCTCGCCGACGCGTCCCACGAGCTGCGCACCCCGCTCGCCACCATCCGCGGCTACGCCGAGCTCGGCCGACGCACCGGCACCGACCAGCTGGCCAAGGTCGAGGAGGAGGCCCAGCGGATGTCGACCCTCGTCGACGACATGCTGCTGCTCGCCCGCCTCGACGCCGGACGCCCGCTGGAGCGGGAGCCGGTCGACGTGAGCCGGCTCGTCGCCGAGGCCGTCGCCGACGCGCAGGTCGTCGACCGCGAGCGGCGCTGGCGGCTCGCGCTGCCCGACGTCGCCGTGGAGGTGCCCGGCGACGCGATGCGGCTGCACCAGGCCGTCACGAACCTGCTGCGCAACGCCACCCGGCACACCCCGCCCGGCACCGAGGTGACGGCACGGGTCGACGTCGACGACGCCACCGTGCGGATCGAGGTGCACGACGACGGTCCCGGCCTCTCCCCCGACCTGCTGCCCGTGGTGTTCGAGCGGTTCACGCGCGGCGACTCCTCGCGGACCCGCGCGTCCGGCGGCGCCGGCCTCGGGACGTCGCTCGTCCGGGCGATCGCCGAGGCCCACGGCGGCCGGGTCGAGGTCGAGAGCCGCCCCGGCAGCACGACGTTCCGCATCACGCTGCCTCGCTCCTGAGCCGCGCCACCACTCACAGACGACCCACAGCGCGACGAGACGAGCACCCCAGCGGGGCCGCCCAGCATCGACGTCATGCACCCGACGACGACGCTCCGCGCGGCATCACGACCCGCCGAGCCACCCCAGGCCCCGACTCAGCGCGACACCGCGCCCCGGCCCCTCGCCCGCCTCTGGCGTGGACGCCCGGAGGACCACCCCGCGGCCCGCCCCGCCCTGCTGCTCCTGCTCGCAGCGACGGCAGCGCTCTACCTGTGGGGCCTCGGCGCCTCCGGGTGGGCCAACTCGTTCTACTCCGCCGCCGCGCAGGCCGGCTCCGCGTCGTGGAAGGCGATGTTCTTCGCCTCCTCCGACGCCGCCAGCTCGATCACGGTCGACAAGACACCGATGTCGCTGTGGGTGATGGCCCTGTCGGTGCGCCTCTTCGGCCTGTCGTCGTGGAGCATCCTCGTGCCCCAGGCGCTCATGGGCGTCGCGACGGTGTGGCTGCTGCACGGGACGGTGCGCCGGACCACCGGCAACGCCTGGGCCGGTCTCGCCGCCGGTCTCGTCCTCGCCCTCACCCCGGTCGCGACGCTGATGTTCCGGTTCAACAACCCCGACGCCCTGCTGCTGCTTCTCCTCGTGGGCGCGACGGCCGCGACGCTGCGCGCCTTGGAGGACCCGGCCCGCGCGGTGCGCTGGCTCGTGCTCGCAGGCGCCCTCGTCGGGTTCGGCTTCCTGACGAAGATGCTGCAGGCCTTCCTCGTCCTGCCGGCGCTCGGCGGCGTCTACCTGCTCGCGGCCACTGTGCCGTTCTGGCGTCGCGTCGGGCACCTGCTCGTCGCGTTCGCGTCGATGGTCGTCGCGGGCGGCTGGTGGGTGCTGGCCGTCGAGCTGTGGCCCGCGTCGAGCCGACCGTGGATCGGCGGCTCGCAGAACAACTCGATCCTCGAGCTGACGCTCGGCTACAACGGCCTCGGACGGCTCAACGGCAACGAGGTCGGCTCCGTCGGCGGTGGCGGTGGCGGCGCCGGCGGTGGCATGTGGGGCCAGACCGGCCTCACGCGGCTGTTCGACGCCGAGATCGGTGGTCAGATCGCCTGGCTGCTCCCTGCGGCCCTGCTCCTGCTCGGTCTCGGCCTGTGGTTCGCGGTGCGCTCCGGCCGGGGCTGGCGTTCCGCCCCGCACACCGCCGGGCTGGTCGTCTGGGGCCTGTGGCTCCTGGTCACGGGCCTGACGTTCAGCCTCATGGCCGGCATCTTCCACGCCTACTACACGGTGGCGCTGGCTCCCGCGATCGGCGCGGTCATCGGCATCGGCGGCCACCTGCTCTGGCGTCACCGCACCGAGCTGGTGGCGGTCGTCGGCGCCGCGGTCGTGCTCCTCGCGACCACGGCCATGGCGGTCGTCCTGCTGCGCCGTGCCGACGGGTTCCTGCCATGGCTCGCGCCCACCGTCGCGGTCGCCGGCGTGCTCGTCACCGGCGCCCTCCTCGCGCTGCCGGTCGTCCGGCGTCGGCTCCCCTACCGCGCCGCACGACGCCTCGGTCTCGGCCTGGCGGGCGCCGCCGTTGTGACCATGCTCGCCGGACCTGCCGTCTACGCGGTCGACACCGCCGCCTCGCCGCACACCGGCTCGATCCCGACCGCCGGCCCCGACACCGGTCGCGGTGGACCTGGCGGCTTCGGCGGCGGACGTCCTCCGGGCGGCTTCCCCGGAGGTCGCCCCGGCGCGACCGGCCAGCAGGGTGCGCCGCAGGGCGCACCGCAAGGACAGGGCTTCCCCCAGGGGCAGGGCTTCCCGCAGGGACAGGGCACCAGTCAGGGACAGGGCTCGGCGCAGGGCCAGACCGGCACCGGACAGAACGGCACCGGACAGAACGGCCCGACCGGCGGAGCAGGCGCCGGTGGGCTGCTCGAGGGCTCGACCTCGTCGGCCGAGGTCGACGCGCTGCTCACCCAGGACGCCGACTCCTACACCTGGGTCGCCGCCGCCGTGGGCTCCAACAGCGCCGCCGGCTTCCAGCTGTCCACCGAGGAGCCGGTGATGGCGATCGGCGGCTTCAACGGCTCCGACCCGTCGCCCACGTTGAGCGAGTTCAAGCAGCTCGTGGCCGACGGGGAGATCCACTGGTTCATCGCCGGCGGCGGTGGCGGACGTGGCGGGCCGGGTGCGAGCGGCAGCACGAGCACCGAGATCCAGGAGTGGGTCGAGGCGACGTTCACCGCGCAGACCGTCGACAACACCACGCTGTACGACCTGTCGGGCGGCGTGCAGTGAGCGCCGTGATGGAGCCGACCACGTCGCCGGCGCGTCGGCTCGGCACGCTCGACGTCGTCATCCCGGTGTTCAACGAGGAGCGCAGCCTCGTGGCGTCGGTCGAGGCGGTCGTCGCGCTCCTGGATGACCTGCCCCTCGTCTCGACGGTGACGGTGGCCGACAACGCCAGCACCGACCGCACCGGCGCGCTCGCCGACCAGCTGGCCGCCCGGCACCCCGGCGTGCGGGTCGTGCACCTGGAGGAGAAGGGGCGGGGTCGCGCGCTGAAGGCGGCGTGGTCGAGCTCGGACGCCGACGTCCTCGTCTACATGGACGTCGACCTCTCGACCGACCTGAACGCGCTGCTGCCCCTCGTGGCGCCGCTGCTCACCGGCCACTCCGACCTGGCCATCGGCAGCCGGCTCGCCCGGACGTCGCGCACGGTGCGCGGACCTCGGCGCGAGATCGTCTCGCGCGGGTACAACTACCTGCTGCGCGGTGCGATGCGGGCCCGGTTCAGCGACGCGCAGTGCGGCTTCAAGGCGATCCGTCGCGACGTCGCCGACCGGCTCCTGCCCCTCGTGCACGACGACGCCTGGTTCTTCGACACCGAGCTCCTCGTGGTCGCCGAGCGCCGCAGAGCTCGGCCGCGTCTCGCGCCAGGGCGCGGCCGGCGGGCTCTCCGCCCAGCTGGCCGGGTTCGCGGTGGTCGGCGTCCTCTCGACCCTCGCCTTCGCCGTCCTCTACCTCGGGCTGCGCGGACCCCTCGGCGCACAGGGCGCCAACGTGGTGGCCCTGCTGCTCACGACGGTCGCGAACACCGCCGCGAACCGGCGCTTCACGTTCGGCGTCCGTGGTCCGGGCGGTGCCGCCGTCCACCAGCTGCAGGGCCTGGTGGTGCTCGGAACCGGCATCGCCGTCACGAGCGGCGCCTTGGCGCTGCTGCACCAGCTGGCCGGCACGCAGCACCGTGGGCTCGAGGTGGTGGTGCTCACCGCGGCGAACCTGATCGTCACCGTGGGCCGGTTCGTGCTCATGCGCGGGTGGATGTTCCGGCGAGGCGCGGCCAGGACCGGGTGAGCCGACACGCCCCGGCGCGCGCGGTTGTCCCGCAACCAGCGATCCGCAAGGATCGACGTGTGATGCCGCGCTTCGTCCGCCGTGCCCTGGCCGTGACCTCGGCCCTGCTCGCTCTCGGGGTCGCGGGCGTCGTCGGGGTCGGGCCGGCCGCCGCGGAGGAGCCCGTCGACGTCAGCGGCCAGATCACCGACCGTGCCGACGCTCTCGGCGCCGACCGTCCGCAGGT
The DNA here is from genome assembly GCF_001626145.1 of Aeromicrobium sp. REDSEA-S32_B7. Taxonomy (NCBI): domain Bacteria; kingdom Bacillati; phylum Actinomycetota; class Actinomycetes; order Propionibacteriales; family Nocardioidaceae; genus Aeromicrobium; species Aeromicrobium sp. REDSEA-S32_B7. Next base: position 1,080 of record NZ_LUNF01000219.1, on the reverse strand, counting down.
CCAGGCCGCGCTCGACCGCTACTACCGCGACACCGGCCGTCAGCTGTTCGTCGTGTACGTCCGGACCTTCGACGGGCTGACGGGTGCCGAGTGGGCGACGCGCACCGCCGAGCGGTCGGGCCTGGGCCGCACCGACGTGCTGCTGGCCGTCGCGCTGGAGTCGCGATCCTACGGCTACGACGCCGACAGCGACGAGCTCTCCGACGCCGACCTGGAGAAGGTCGACCGCGAGTACATCCTCCCGGCCCTTCGGCAGGACGACTGGGCCGGTGCAGCCACCGGCGCCGCCCGGGGGCTCACCGACGTGGACCGCGACACCGGCATCCCGTGGGGCTGGGTCGTCGGCGGCACGGCTGTCGTGGCCGCCGGTGCTGCTTACGGGGTCCACCGCTCCCGTCGACGCTTCGACCACACGCACCCGGTGGTCGACGAGCACGGCCAGCCGGTCGACCCGGCGGCGATCCTCGACGACGACGAGCTCGAGGCCGCCGTCGCGGAGGCGCTCGTGGTGGTCGACGATGCGCTGCAGACCGCCGACCAGGAGGTCGGCTTCGCCGAGGCCCAGTTCGGCGAGGCCGCCGCAGCCGACTTCCGGCGCACGGTCGTGGAGGGGCGGGCCACGTTGCGCGAGGCGTTCACGCTGCGCCAACGGCTCGACGACGCCGAGCCCGAGACCGACGCCGAACGTCGCGTGCTGCTGTCACGGGTGCTGCACCTCTGCGACACGGTCGACGACGCGCTCGATGCCCAGGTCGAGCGCCTCGACGCGCTGCGCGACCTGCAGACCCGCGCGCCCGAGGTGGCCGACACGCTGCAGCAGCGCCTCGATGCCGTCGTCGCGCGGCTGGCGCCCACCGCCGAGACTCTCCGCGCGCTCCAGTCCGAGCACGCCGGCAGTGCGCTCGCCGCCGTCTCCGGCAACGTCATCCGCGCGGAGTCGCTCACGCGCAGCGCCACCGAGCAGCTCGGCCAGGCCCGCGCGGCGCTCGGCGGGTCCGACCACGCGACCGCGGCCGTGCGGCTGCGCACCGCTGAGGAGGCGACCGGCCAGGCCGTCGCCCTGCTCGACGCGGTCGACAC
>NZ_LUNF01000218.1:0-7558 GCF_001626145.1 Aeromicrobium sp. REDSEA-S32_B7 | reverse complement strand
GAACAGCCCCAGCGACGCCACCGACGCCGCCACCCGCGGCTCCACCGCCTGCCGTCCGTGGCCCGGCACCCCCGCCGAGCTCGCCGCGGAGACGCGCGACGCGAGCGCGAGGTGCGTCGCGACCACGCGCGTGTGCAGGTAGGTTCCGTCGACGAGGTCGGCCAGCGGCCGCCAGCCGTCGCCGTCGCCGGTCCGCTCGACGGCGAAGAACTCGCCGAGGCGGTCGAGCTCAGGCATGGCGACGGCTCACGACGCGTCGTCGGTGCGGTCCTGGGGGGCCTGCTCCCGGCCACGTTCCCACTCGAGCTCACGCTTGAGCCGGTCGAGCGTGCGGCGGATGTTGCCCCGCTGGAACGTCGCGAAGGAGTCGCGTCCCGTGGCCACCCGGTCGAACACCGACGCCGTCCAGTCGGGCCAGCCGGTGCGACCGTCGAGCCACGTCTCGGTCACGAGCGTGCCGCCCACGGCGGGCTCGAACGTGTACTCCCACGACGCCACCCGCACCGGCAGCAGACGTCGGCCCGGACCCCAGGCGCGCACGTCGAACGCGAAGCGTCGGCCGGGGTCGGCCGCCGTCACGACGCAACGCGTGTGCCAGCGGGCGCGGCCGCGACGGTTCGTGCCCACGAACACCGTGCCGACCCCGATCGGCGCGGCAGGGTCGGCGAGCTCGGCGCCCGTGTTCTCCGGGCTCCAACGCCCCATCTGCCGGACGTCGCTGAGCGCGGCGTAGACGACGTCGGGCTCGACGCCGACCACCACGGTGTCGCTGACGGTGAGGGCTCGGGACATGCACGGGAGGCTACCCGCGGTGCCGTCGCCGCGCCGACGCGAGGGGCGCCCAGGGAACAGGCGCGCCGCGACCGTCACCAGCCCCTCCCTCACCAACACTGGGCCCAGGCGGCCACCGACCGCACCGTCGGGGACGAGTCGTCGCAGAGCCGCTCGAGCAGGTCGGGCGACGACGCCGGGTTCGCGGCCACCCAGCCGCGGACCGTCTCGTCCGCGTCGGTCGCGAGCCGGTCGAGCAGGTCCGGCGGCGACGCGGGGTGGCGCGCCACGGCGGCGCGCACGCCCAGGTCGGGGTCGGCGGCCAGCCGCTGCAGCACCTCCGCGGCCGCCAGCGACGAGCCCGCCGCCGCGGCCCGCACCCGCGGGTCGGGCGACCTGGCCATCTCCGCCACCCGCCGCCGCTTGGACGCCGACGCCTCGGGCGAGCGGAACGTCGACACCGGGCGGGGGTCGTCGCCCGCGGCGCGCACCCGGGCCAGCTGCTCGGGGGTGAAGAACCCGACGCACGACATGCTCGCCCGCCCGCTCAGGAGCCCGCGCGGGCGTTGACCTCGTAGGAGGTGTTGATCGACTCGAAGAAGTTGACGAGCTGCAGGGTGTCGTTGGCCGTCGCCATCCACTTCGCCGGGTTCGCCGCTCCGTAGTGAGGCTCGAAGCCGAGCTCCTCCAGGCGCCGGTCGGCGAGGTAGCGGACGTAGGTGTTGATGTAGTCGGCGTTGAGCCCGAGGATCCCGTGCGGCAACAGGTCGCGGTTGTAGGCCTCCTCCATGGCCACCGCGTCGAGGACCATCTGGCGGATCTCCGCCGCGAACTCCTCGGTGGCGATCTCGGGGTTCTCGTCGAGCACCGTGAGGATCAGGTTGATGCCGAACTTCAGGTGCAGGCTCTCGTCGCGCACGATCCAGTCGACGAGGGAGCCGAAGTTGCGCAGCAGGTTCCGCTGCCGGAAGCTCAGCGCCACCATGAAGCCGGAGTAGAACCAGATCCCCTCGAGGATCACGTTGTACGCCACGAGGTTGCGCACGAAGTCCTGCTTGCCCGCGGTGGTCGTGATGTCGAGGGTCTGCTCGGTCATCCGCTGGATGAAGCGCACCTCGAAGGCCTCCTTGGCGGCCATCGACGGGACGTTCACGTGCGACTCGTACGCCGCGACCCGGTCGATGGGGAACGTCTCGAGCACGTACTCGAAGCTCATGCAGTGGTTGGCCTCCTCCCACATCTGCTTGGCGAGGTAGAGGTGGCACTCGGCCGCGTTGACGTAGGGGTACACGCCGAACGCGAGCGCCTTGTTGACGAGCAGCTCGTTGGGGTTGAAGTAGCTCATGAGGAAGGTGAGCGCGTGGCGCTCGTCGTCGCTCATGCGCTCGAAGTCGGCGAGGTCCTCACCGAGCTGGACCTCGTTGGGGAACCACGTGTTGGCGACGGCCTGGTCGTACAGCTCCATCGCCCACGGGTAGGTGACGGGCTTGAGCAGCAGGCCTTCGGCGATGCCGGTGCCGAGGATGGGCATGGGGGGTCTCGCTCTCGGGGGTCGGGGTGGTGAGGCGGCCGTCGCGGAGCCGGCTCGCGCGACGGCCGCCGGGTGGTCTCGATACGTCCGTCCCTGTTCGTGCCTCACGGGACGGACTACTCGACCAGCGGGTCCGGGGTTACTGGCAGGACTCGCACTGCAGGCGCTCCTGCGGATCGATCGGGCAGGCGGACCCGTCGACGACGTCGAGCTCCTGGATCTCCTCCGGCACGACGGCCACCGGAGCCGGGGCCGGGGTCGGGGCTGCGGTGGCGGCGCCGAAGCCGCGGCGGGCGCCGAAGCCGCGCCCGCCCGACGTCGTCGCACCCTGCGGGGCGACGGCCTCGGCCTTGTTGACCCTGACGGTGCTCTGCTCGGCGGTGTGCCGCGGCATCATGTGCAGGTAGTAGGTCGTCTTGACGCCCCTGCGCCACGCGGCTGCGTAGAGGTCGACCATGTCGCCGACGTCGCGGCTGGCGAGGTAGATGTTGCGGCTGATCGCCTGGTCGATCCACTTCTGCGCGCGGGCGGCCACCTCGAGGAACGCGTAGGGCGACAGCTGGAAGCTGGTCCGGTAGATCTCGACCAGGTCGGCGGGCGCGCCCTCGACCTTCGACAGGTCGCCCTGGTGGCGCAGCAGGTCCTCGCGCAGCGACTCCCACAGGCCTCGCTCGCGCAGGTCCTCGACGAGGTTGCGGTTGACCTCGAGGAACTTGCCCGCCGCGGTCGCCCGGCTGAAGATCTGGCTGAACTGCGGGTCCAGCCCCGGAGTGGTGCCGGCGACGAGGCCGATCGACGCGGTCGGCGCGATGGCCATCAGCGTGGAGTTGCGGACACCTCCCGCGACCTTGGCGCGCAGCGCGTCCCAGTCCAGGCGGGAGCGACGCGTGACGTCGACGGGCACGCCGCGGTCGGCCTCGAGCAGGTCGAGGGAGTCGAACGGGACCATGCCCTGGCTCCAGCGCGACCCGGCGAAGTTCGGGTACGCGCCACGCTCGCGGGCGAGGTCGGCGGAGGCGTCGATCGCGTGCCAGCTGACGAACTCCATCAGCTCGTCCATGAGGTCGTAGGCGCGCTCGCTCTCGTAGGACCAGCCGAACCGCTCGACGACGTCGGTGAAGCCCATGACGCCGAGCCCGAGGGCGCGGTTCTCCTCGTTCGAGCGCTCCGACTCCGGCACCGAGCTGATCGTGATGTCGATGAGGTTGTCGAGCTGGCGGACGGCGAGCCGCGTGGACTCGGCGAGCCGGTCCCAGTCGACGCGTGCGTCGCCGCGGCGTCCGACCACGTGCCGGGAGAGGTTGATCGACGCCAGGTTGCAGACGCTGATGTTCTCGCGGTCCTGCGGCAGGCAGATCTCGGTGCACAGGTTCGACAGGTGGATCGTGCCGGTGTTCTGGTTGAGGGCGCGGGTGTTGACCGTGTCCTTCCAGGTGAGCCACGGGTGCGACGTCGTCTGCAGCGTCGTGAGGATGGCGCGGAACTGCTCGCGCGCCTTCAGCTTCTTGTGCCGGATCTCGCCGCGCTCGGCCTGCGCCGCGTACTCGGCGTAGCGGCGGCTGAACGCCTGGCCGAACAGCTCCGGCAGGTCGCCGACCTCGAGCGGGTCGAACAGGTACCAGTCGGCGTCGGCCTCGACCCGCTTCATGAACTCGTCGGAGATCCAGACGGCGGTGTTGGCCGTGCGCGTGCGCCGGTAGGGGTCGCCGGAGTTCTGCCGCAGGTCGAGGAACTGGCCGAAGTCGAGGTGCCAGTTCTCCATGTAGAAGCACAGGGCGCCGAACTTCTTGCCGCCCCGGCTCACGGCGCGCAACGTCGAGTCGATGGTGTGCATGAACGGGATCGGACCGGTCGAGCTGGTGTTGTTCGAGCGGATGGGGGAGCCCTCGGCGCGCAGCTGCGTGACCGAGAGGCCGATGCCGCCCGTGCCCTTCGTCAGCCACATGACGTCGCGGACGCTCTTGGCGATGTGCTCGATGTCGTCCTCCATCTGCATGACGAAGCAGTTGGAGAGCTGGCTGTACGCGGTGCCCGCGTTGACGAGCGTCGAGCCCGCGGCGAGGTACTCGAGGCGCGACATCTTGTCGTAGAACGCCAGCGCGGCCGTCGTGGCGTCCTCCTCGTTCAGCGCGAGGCCCATCGCCACGCGCATCCAGAAGAACTGCGGCACCTCCAGGGGCGTGCCGTCGGGCTCGGTGATCATGTAGCGGTTGCGCATGGTCTGCGCGCCGACGTAGCGCAGCAGGTCGTCGCGGTCGGGGTCGAGCGCGGACCCGAGCCGCTCGAGGTCGAAGGCCTCGGCCAGCCGCTCGTCGAGCAGCCCGAGCTCGACGCCGCGCAGGATCGCGCGGACGAACGCCGGACCGTGGAAGGCGTACACCTCGTCGCGGGTGACGCCCTCGCCGAAGATCTTCTTGTAGAGCGTCTTGACCAGCAGGCGCGACGCGATCGTGTCGAAGGCCGGGTCGTCCTTGACGTTCTGCAGCGCGACGCCGATGACGGCCTCGTCGAGCTGCTCGCTGCTGATGCCGTCGAACAGCGTGATCTCCAGCTCGGCGCGCAGCTGCGTCGCCCGGGAGACCTGGTCGGGCAGGCCGGTGGCGGCCTCCTCGATGGATCTCGCGATCTCGTAGCCGTCGTAGTCCGCTCGGCTGCCGTCGCGCTTGATGACGGTGATGGTCATCGGTTCACCCCTCGTGAACTCGTCGTGACTGACGCAGTCCACGGGCACGCGGGGAGAGGAGGACGGGTCGCGGGCACGCCACGACGTCGTCTGATCCTTGGACCTTCCCACGAGGTCGCGGACCTCCACCGGTGGCGGTGGAGCACTGGCAGGTCTTCGGACTCGCGGGCCAGGCATCGCTGCCGCCTACTGGGTGTCGCTTCCCAGGGATGCATCTCTGCAGGGCCCCAGTGCTGATGACACCGTTCGTTCCCACTCACCGCTGCGGGGCAGTTCCGGTCTCTCACCGGATTCCCTCTTGCGACGACCCGTCTGGATGACGGGCCGAACCAGCTGCACGACCCACCATATACGGGGAACTACACGAATGTAACCCCTACATCTTGGGTTCATGCGAACGCCGCCTCCCAGTTGTCGGGAGGCGGCGTCTGCGGACGAGGTCAGAGTGCGGCGGCGGCCGCCCGGCGCTCGACGTCGGCTTGGTGCGCCCGCCAGGTGCGGGCCGTGAGCCCGGTGAGGGCGAGGGCGACACCGGCCCACAGCGCGGTGCTCGTGGCGAGCGAGCCGATGCGGAAGGCGTACAGGGTGGTGGCCGGGAAGGAGTCCGGGACCTCGTCGATGGGCGCGAGGACGAGACCGGCGACACCGACCACGACGACGTACAGGGCGGCCCCGGCGACGACCGCCACCCACGGGCCGCGGGCCAGCAGGGCCCGCGCGAGCAGGACGGCGGCCACGACGGCCAGCAGCGACACGGCGACGAAGCTGAAGTACAGGGCGGTGCGCTCGCCGATCGTGTCGGCCGAGCCGACCGCCGGCGGGTTCGGCGGGTACTTCAGCCACGGCACGACGGTGTAGGCGAGGTAGGCCAGCAGCACCACGACGGCGGTGGAGCCCACCGGGCCGAGCCCGCCGAGCCGGCCGACGGCGAAGGCCGAGGCGATGCCGACGACGCCGCCGGCGACGAGCCCCACGATGATCGTGGCGGTCGCGAGGCCGGGGCCGGCCTGCTCGCCTCGGCTGATCGCGGCGTCCTCGTCGCCGTGGGAGTGTCCGCCGGACTCCGTCGATGGGCGGCTCGCCGACCACGGAGGCGGCGGCGAAGGCCAGCACGCCGCCGAGCAGACCGGCGAGCAGGCCGTGGACGAGGAACGTGCGGGCGGTCAGGTGGGGTGTGCGGGTGGTGCTCATGGGTCGGGTCCTTCCCGAGCGGAGCGGCGCGACACGTCCCGTCGCGCTGACGGGTCGCTCGGGCCGCGGTTCGACGACAGGGAGCCCACGGTGTCGCCGCGGGCTCGGGGCGGGTGCCCGGAGGCCGGGTCCGCTGGCAGGACCGACCGGGCTCAGGCCCGGTCAGCCGCAGGGTCGGTCAGGGGCAGCGTCGTTCAGTGGCAGCGTCGTTCAGTGGCAGGGGAAGCCCAGCAGGTGGCGTCCGTCGTGGACCCACTCGTGCACGCCGGTGCCGGAGATGAGGGAGGTCGCGCCCTGCTCGGCGCCCACGAAGTAGAGCGCGACGAGGGCGAGGAGCGCGATGAACAGCGCCCATGGGGCGAGCTCGCGGACCGGGATGGAGACGACCGGCACCGCGGGGGTGTCGACGGAGGGGTTCAGCTGCGACATGGCAGGCCTTTCCTGAGGGATGAGTGCGTCCCGTGGATGGAGGGCTGTCGACGACCAGGGTCTGGCTCCGTCTCCCCGGTGCTGCTGGGGCGACGTCACAGTAGCGCTACTGCGCCGGACTTCCACCGGCTTCCGTGGTGGTCGACGTGCCGAGCGTAGGGCATGGGCCGGTCGGTGCCACCGGGGTGTGGCGCGCGTCTCATGGTGCGAGCGCGCGGGCCTCCTGCTCCGGCGGCTCGCCGGGACGACGTCGTACCGTTCACCCGTGACCGTCGAGCCCGTGAGCACCCCGTCCGCCGTCCGTCCTCCCGACCCGGCGATCCACGCTGCGGCACGCGAGCGGCTCGCAGGCCTGGCCACGCCTCCCGGGGCGCTGGGCCGGCTGGGCGACCTCGCCTGCTGGGTGGCGGCGACGCAGGGCGAGGTGCCGCCGCGTCCGGTCGACCAGGTGCGCGCCGTGGTGCTCGCCGGCGACCACGGCGTGACCGCGTCGGGCGTCTCCGCGTTCCCGAGCGCCGTCACGCCCGCGATGGTCCGCACGTTCGCCGCCGGACGCGCCGGGGCGAGCGTCCTCGCCGCCCAGCACGGCGTGAGCCTGCGCGTGCTCGACCTCGGCGTCGACGACGACCTCGCCGACCTGCCCGACGCGGTGCGCGCCCACAAGGTGCGGCGGGGCAGTGGGGCGATCGACGTCGAGGACGCGCTGTCCGCGGACGAGACGGCTCGGGCGCTGGCCGCCGGCCGGGCGATCGCGGCGGAGGAGATCGCCGCCGGTGCCCAGCTGCTCGTCACGGGCGACATGGGCATCGGCAACACGACCCCCACGGCCGCGCTCGTGGCTGCCTCGCTCGGGCTGCCGGGCTCGGAGGTCGTCGGCCGCGGCACCGGCATCGACGACGCGTCGCTCGTGCGCAAGGGTGAGGTCGTGCAGGCGGCCCTCGACCGTGCGGGCG
>NZ_LUNF01000217.1:0-6342 GCF_001626145.1 Aeromicrobium sp. REDSEA-S32_B7 | reverse complement strand
GCCGAGGAGTCCTTGAGCGCGACGCCGGAGCGGCCCAGACGCCGGGAGCCGTCGACGAGCGCGGCAGCCACCCGCGCCGCCGCCGCGTAGCCCAGACCGTCGGGCGGGTGGATGTTGGAGATGCAGTTCCGCTCGGCGTCGGTGCGCCCGGGGCGAGGGTCGTGCGTCAGGTAGACCCCGAGGCTGTCGGCGACCGACAGGCCCGGGCGCTCGCCGATGACGACGAGCAGCGTCTGCACGCCCAGCGCGGCGCCGACGTGGTCGCCCAGCGCCACCCGTGCCTGGGTGGCGACCACCGGGGCGGCGACGCGCAACCCCGTGCCGAGCGCGTCGACGAGGGCCGTCACGAGCGCGACGCCGTGCTCGGCGACCGCCCGCGGCGACAGGCCGTCGGCCAGCACGACGGCGACGTCGGCGTCGCCGCTCGCGTCGAGGCCGTCGAGCGACGCGGGGCGCCGCCCGAGGTCGGGACGTCGGAGGTACTCGCCGCGACCCTCGGCCAGGCTGCGCACCCGTCGCGTGGCACCGAGGCCGAGTGCATCGAGGCCAGGGACGAGCGCGTCGACGTCGAGCGGCTCGTGCACGGCGTCACGAGCAGCGGCGTGCGCCGCCCGGAACTCCAGCTCGCGCCGCGTCGGCAAGGAGCTGCCGGCCCGCCCCAGCCCGATCCGCGCCTGCGTGGTGCGGCGCAGGCCCGACCACGGGTCGCTCGCCGCGACGTCGGGCGTGCGGGCGTCGCCGCCGCTCACGCCCCGCTCGCGATCGACAGCAGGGGCGAGGCGTCGAGGTCGACGGGCAGCACACGACCCTGCGGGTCGGCCATGCCGAGACCGGCGAGCCACGCCTCGAACTCCGGTGCCGGCCTGAGCCCGAGGACCTGCCGCACGTAGAGCGCGTCGTGGAAGGACAGGCTCTGGTAGCCGAGCATCACGTCGTCGGCGCCGGGCACGGCGATGACGAACGCCGCGCCGGCCACGCCGAGCAGCGTCAGCAGCGTGTCCATGTCGTCGGAGTCGGCCTCGGCGTGGTTGGTGTAGCAGACGTCGACCCCCATGGGCAGGCCGAGCAGCTTCCCGCAGAAGTGGTCCTCGAGGCCGGCCCGCACGATCTGCTTCCCGTCGTAGAGGTACTCCGGCCCGATGAAGCCGACCACCGTGTTGACGAGCAGCGGGTCGAGGGCGCGGGCGAGTCCGTAGGCCCTGGTCTCGAGCGTCTGCTGGTCGACCGGACGACCACCGGTGCCGAGGTGGGCGCCGGCCGAGAGGGCCGAACCCTGACCCGTCTCGAGGTACATCACCTGGTCGCCGACCGTGCCGCGTCCGAGGGAGCGACCCGCCTCGTTGGCCTCCAGCAACAGGCGCACGTCGACCCCGAACGACGCGTTGGCGCCCTCGGTGCCCGCCACCGACTGGAACACCAGGTCGACGGGCGCGCCCTGCTCGATCAGGTCGACCGTCGTCGTCACGTGCGAGAGCACGCACGACTGCATCGGGATGTCGAAGCGCTGGCGCAGGTCGTCGAGGAGGTGCAGCAGCCGCGCCGTCGCCTGGGGCGAGTCGGTGGCCGGGTTGATGCCGATCACGGCGTCGCCGGAGCCCATGAGCAGACCGTCGAGGGTCGCCGCCGCGATGCCGGCCGGGTCGTCGGTGGGGTGGTTGGGCTGCAGTCGGGTCGCGATGCGTCCGGGCAGGCCGATCGTCGTCCGGAAGGCCGACGTGACGCGCGCGGCCTGCGCGACCAGCACGAGGTCCTGGTTGCGCATCAACTTCGAGACGGCCGCCACCATCTCCGGCGTGAGCCCCGGGGCGACCGCCGTGAGCGTCGCGGCCGCGTCGGGACGCGTCGCCGTCGCCAGCAGCCAGTCGCGGAACCCGCCCACGGTCAGGTGGGCCACCGGCGCGAAGGCCTCGGCGTCGTGGGTGTCGACGATGAGCCGGGTCACCTCGTCGCTCTCGTACGGCACCACCTGCTCCTGCAGGAACGTGGTGAGCGGCTCGTCGGCGAGGGCCCACGCGGCCGCCGCGCGCTCGGCGTCGGACTCGGCCGCGCAGCCGGCCAGCTGGTCGCCCGAGCGGACGGGCGTGGCCTTGGCCATCAGGTCGACGAGCCCGTCGAACGTGTAGGTCCGACCGCCGAGCGTGTGCCGCCGGATCACCCGAGGTCCTCCTCCGCGCGGGCCAGCGCGGCGAACTCCTCGTCGGGGGAGGCGGCCACCAGGTGGTGACGGCTGTAGAGGCCGAACCAGGCCATGAAGGCGAGGAAGACGCCCACGCACCACAGTGCCGCGGTGCTGTCGACGAGGAAGGTCGCCACGACGGAGAGCGCCGCGACCACGAGCGCGAAGCCGGTCGTGAGCACGCCGCCCGGCGTCCGGTAGGGCCGGGGCATGTCGGGCTCGCGCACCCGGAGCACGACGTGGCTGACCATCATCAGCACGTAGCTGAGCGCCGCCCCGAACACCGCCATGTTGAGCAGCAGCGCCCCCTCACCGGTCAGCGACAGGCCGAAGCCGATGACGCCCGGCACCACGAGCGCGAGGGTCGGCGTCTTGCGTCGGTTGGTCACCGAGAGCGACGTGGGCAGGTAGCCCGCACGCGAGAGGGCGAAGAGCTGCCGCGAGTAGGCGTAGATGATCGAGAAGAAGCTGGCCACGAGCCCCGCCAGGCCGATGTAGTTCACGACCGTGGCAGCGGCGCCCCCGCCGAGGGCCTCCACCAACGGGTTGCCCGACGACGACATCGCCTCCGCGCCCCCGGCGCCCGGGACGAGCACGAGCACGAGCACGCACGTGAACAGCAGCACCGCCATCGCCGCGATGATGCCGCGCGGCACGTTCCGCTCGGCGTCGGCCGTCTCCTCGGCGGCCAGCGGCACGCCCTCGACCGCGAGGAAGAACCAGATCGCGAAGGGGATCGCCGACCAGATGCCGAGGTAGCCGAAGGGCAGCAGCTCGGACGCACCGGCGGCGCCGGTCGGCGCGATGTCGGTCAGGCGCGAGACGTCGAAGTCGCCGAGCGCGGCGACGGCGAAGACCACGAGGCCCACGAGCGCGACCGAGGTGATGACGAACATGACCTTGAGCGCCTCGCCGACGCCGGCGAGGTGGATGCCGATGAACAGGGCGTACACGGCCAGGTAGACCCACCAGCCGTCGGTGATGCCGAACAGGCCGAGCGACTCGACGTAGGCGCCGATGAAGGTGGCGATCGCCGCCGGGGCGATGGCGTACTCGATGAGGATCGCGGTCCCGGTGGCGAAGCCGCCCCACGGGCCGAGGGCGCGTCGGGCGAACGTGTAGCCACCGCCCGCGGCGGGCAGCGACGACGACAGCTCGGCCATGCCGAGCACGAGGGCCAGGTACATGGCCGCGACGACCACGGTCGCGATGGCGAGCCCGCCGAACCCGCCCTCGGCGAGGCCGAAGTTCCAGCCGGAGTAGTCGCCGGACACGACGTAGCTGACGCCCAGTCCGGCGAGCAGGACCCAGCCGGCCGTGCCGCGTCGGAGCTGACGCTTCTCGAGGTACTCCTGGGCGCTCGCGCCGGAGCCCGACGTCACCGGAGTCTCGTGCTGCTGTGTCATGGGTGCTCCCTCGTCCCGCGCCGCGTCGTGCGACCGGAGCACGACGCTAGTGAGGCCGTGTTGCCCGGATGTTGCCGCGCGCTTACGGGCGAGGCCCAGGTGGGAGCGACGTCTAGGCTGGGGTCATGGCGACGCAGGAGGGACCCCGACGACGCAGCTGGCGTGACCGCACCAACCGCGCCGTGCACGGCGCGACCGCGCGGGTCGACGGCCAGACGGAGGACGCGGCGCGGCGGGCCGTGACCGTCATCGTCCCGACCGTCCGGCTGCTGCGCGTCCCCTCGCTCGTGCTCGCCCTCGCGCCGGTACCCTTCCTCGTCGCCACGGTCGTCCTCGGGCTGGCCGCCGGCGGCACGACGGGCACGGTGCTCGCGGTCGTCGCGCTGGTGGTGGCGCTGGCGCCGGTCGCGTTCGCGGTGCGGCGTCTGCGCCTGCTGCGCGCGGTGGAGGAGCCGGAGCAGCTGGCCACCGAGCTCGGCATCGCGGTGAGCCTGTCCGACAGGGTCGAGGAGGCCCGGGGAGCGCTCACCAGCATCGCGGGCGGCGGAGGACTGCGCTTCGTCTCACGGCTCAAGGGCGTGTGGTCGGGCGTGGGCATGACCGGCCGCTGGATCGACGGCGTCGACGACCTCCCGCGGGCCCGCTGGTTCGTGCCGCCGAAGATCGGCACGACGGTGTCGATCACGATCGCGACGCTGTGGTCCGTGCCGATCTCGGCGCTGCTCGCGTTCTTCACCGCGGTCGCCGCCATCGCCGGGTCGCTCTGAGCCCGTCCCGCTGGAGTCCTGAGCCGATGACCGGTCCGGCGTCCTGGCCACCCGTCCCCACGGTCATCGGGCACCGCGGCGTGCCCGGCCATCGGCTCGAGCACACCCGCGGGTCGTACCTGCTCGCGATCGAGCAGGGTGCCGACTACATCGAGCCCGACGTCGTGGCCACCCGCGACGGTCACCTGGTCGTGCGGCACGAGAACGAGATCGGACACACCACCGACGTCGCCGACCACCCGGAGCTCGCCGACCGGCGCACCACCAAGCGGGTCGACGGCGTGTGGACGAGCGGCTGGTTCACCGAGGACCTCACGCTCGCCGAGGTCAAGACGCTCCGGGTCCGCGAGCGTCTTCCGCAGCTGCGGCCCCAGAACCTCGCCCTCGCCGGCACCGAGGAGGTGCTCACCCTCGAGGAGGTGGTCGACATCGCGCGGCAGGCGCCCCGCCGGGTCGGGGTGTACGTGGAGACCAAGCACCCGAGCTACTTCCGCGAGCGCGGGCTCGACCTCGACGACCTGCTGCTCGACGTGCTGGAGAGGGCCGACCTCAACCGCGCCGACGCCGACGTGCCGGTCGTCGTCCAGTCGATGGAGACCGGGAACCTGCGCGGTCTGCGCCCACGCACGCCGCTGACGCTCGTGCAGCTCATGGACCGCAAGGGCGCACCCTGGGACCTCGAGTCCACCGGCGACCCGCGCAGGTACGCCGACCTGACGACCGGCGCGGCGTTGGCCGAGCTGGCCGAGCACGTCGACGGGATCGGCCCCAACAAGACCCTCGTGATCGCCCGGCGGACGGGCCACTGGCTCGACGGTGAGACCGGGCTCGTGGCCCGCGCCCACGCGGCCGGGCTGCTCGTGCACGTGTGGACGATGCGCGACGAGAACAACTTCCTGCCCGCGGACTTCCGCACCAGCACCGACCGTGCCGCCGCCGGCGACGCCGCGGCGGAGTACCGGGCGTTCTTCGACGCCGGGGTCGACGGGGTCTTCTCCGACTACGCCGCCACGGCCGTCGCGGCCCGCCAGGCGTGGCTGGCGGGCCACTAGGTCTCAGACGTCGTCCGGGACCGGCTCCTGGACCGGGTGGCGGCCTCGTCGTGCGCGACGTCCCACGACGATCGTGGCCAGCAGCCCGAGACCGCCGAGCACGATCAGGACGACGGCCACCAACCGGCCCAGCTCGACGCCCTGGAGGTAGCCCTGGTCGTCGGCCAGCCACGAGCCGGCCGCCGCGAGGAACAGCAGCCCGAAGAACGTGTTGAACGGGTGGACGCGGCGGCGAGGGGAGCTGGTGGTCGTCGCGCTCGTCGGGTCGAGGTCGGGCTCGGGGGCGCTCATGGTGCTCCTGTCGTGGGTCGTCGTACCGTGGGCGGGGCTGTTCATCGCGCGTCCACCACCACGCGGCCGAGGGACTGGTCGACGACGATGGTGAGGGCGTCGGGGTGGGAGCCGCCGGACGTTCCGACCCGCTGGCCGACGCCGCTGCGTCGAGTGTCGAGGATCTCGAGGTCCCCGGCGTCAACCGAGGCCCGGGCCACCACCGGGGTGCCCTCGGGCACCCAGACGGACGTCTCGCCGATCCCGGCCCGCACGCGGATCGTGCGCCCCACGAGGTCGTCGGGGTCGGAGACCGCGTCGAGGTCGAGCTCGAACCGGCCGACGCCGTGCTCGTAGTCGCTCTGGACCTGGGCCGCCGAGGTGGGACGCACCACCTGCTCGCCGACCCGCAGGGTGGGCAGCACCGATGCGAGCGCGAGCAGCGGGAGGAGGGCCACGCCGAGGACGACGAGCGGTCCGCCGCCGCGCGTGAAGGTGCTCAGCACGAGCACCGCGCCGAGCGTCGTGAGCGCGAGCGCCACGTACGCGGGCCAGTCCGGGGCGACGGTGAGGCGCAGGACGGCGAGGGCGATCGCCGTGAGCGAGAGGCCCAGCAGCGTCGGGACCCAGCTGTAGGGCTCACGTGGGCGGCGGGGCGGCTCGGGCCGGAC
>NZ_LUNF01000216.1:0-4417 GCF_001626145.1 Aeromicrobium sp. REDSEA-S32_B7 | reverse complement strand
ACGCAGAAGCGTTCAATCCTCTACGCGCGAATGAAGAATCTTGGGTGCCCTTTGCGTTGGGGTGACGAACGATTCTCCCTTCTCGTGGCACGGTCCACGAGAAGGGAGAAGCCTTGCCACGTCTGGCCCGCTCGGCGGTGGATCTGCCACCCGTAGAGCGCTCAGAAGGTGGCAGATCCACCGATGGCCAGCGCAAACGCAGATTCTTGCGTCCGACGCGAGCCACAGCCCGAGAACCCGAGCCGCCGCCGCTGCCAGCCGCTCGGTCGAGGCCCTTTCGGAGCGCAGGACGAGTCGAAGCCGCGCCAGCGCAGCCCCACCCGAGCACGAAGCCGCCCCGACGCAGCCGCAGGTCGACGAGAAGCCACACCGACGCACCCGCGGGGGACAGGCAACCGCGCCCTAGAGTGGGCGCCATGGCCGTGCTCGACCCGACCCGCGACATCGTCCAGCTCACCGCGGACCTCTGCGACATCGCGTCGGAGAGCCTCGACGAGGCCGAGATCGCCGACGCGGTGGAGGCGGTGCTGCTCGCGGCGCCGCACCTGACGGTCGTGCGCGACGGGCGCACGCTGGTGGCCCGCACCGACCTCGGTCGGGCGGAGCGGGTGGTGATCGCCGGGCACCTCGACACCGTCCCCGCGAACGACAACTTCCCGACGCGTCTCGACGGCGACACGCTCTGGGGGCTCGGCACCTGCGACATGAAGGGCGGCGTCGCCGTCGCGCTCCAGCTCGCGGCGACCGTCGCCGAGCCGGTACGCGACGTTACCTACGTCTTCTACGAGGCCGAGGAGATCGCCGCGCGGTTCAACGGGCTCGGTCGGCTCGCGCGCGAACGTCCGGAGCTGCTCGCCGGCGACTTCGCGATCCTCATGGAGCCGTCCGTCGCGTCCGTGGAGGCGGGCTGCCAGGGCACGATCCGCGTCGACGTCGTCACCCGAGGGGAGCGTGCGCACGCCGCGCGGTCGTGGACCGGTCACAACGCCATCCACGACGCCGCCGAGGTGCTCGTGCGCCTGCGCGACTACGAGCCGCGCCGCGTCGTCATCGACGGGCTCGAGTACCGCGACGGGCTCAACGCCGTCGGCATCAGCGGCGGGGTGGCCGGCAACGTCGTGCCCGACCTCGCCATCGTCACGGTCAACTACCGCTTCGCGCCCGACCGGTCCGAGGACGAGGCGCTGGCGCACCTGCGCGAGGTCTTCGACGGCTTCGAGCTGACCGTCACCGACTCCGCGCCCGGCGCGCTGCCCGGTCTCGACCAGCCCGCCGCGGCCGCGTTCGTCGAGACGCTCGGTGCCGAGCCGCGCCCGAAGTTCGGCTGGACCGACGTCGCGCAGTTCACGCAGCTCGGGATCCCCGCCGTCAACTACGGACCGGGCGACCCGATCTACGCCCACAAGCAGGACGAACACGTCCCCGTCGCGCACCTGCGTTCCGTCGAGGACGCCCTCAGGAGATGGCTGACCGCATGAGCTACCAGAAGGGCCCGGTGCACCTGCGCCGCGGCCACGTCCCCAGCAGCACCACCGACCAGCGCCTGCTCGACTCGCGCGGCCCGACCGACTGGGTGCACACCGACCCCTGGCGCGTGCTGCGCATCCAGTCCGAGTTCGTCGAGGGCTTCGGTGCGCTGTCCGAGCTCGGCCCGGCCGTCGCCGTGTTCGGGTCCGCGCGCACCACGCCCGACGACCCGATGTACGAGAAGGCGCGCGAGGTGGCCGAGAAGCTCTGCGGGCTCGGGTACGCGGTCATCACCGGCGGCGGCCCCGGTGCGATGGAGGCGGCCAACCGCGGGGCCAGCGAGTGCGGCGGCGTGTCGGTCGGCCTGGGCATCGAGCTCCCGCACGAGCAGGGTCTCAACGAGTGGGTCGACCTCGGCATCAACTTCCGCTACTTCTTCGTCCGCAAGACGATGTTCGTGAAGTACTCGCAGGGCTACGTCGTCATGCCCGGCGGCTTCGGCACCCTCGACGAGCTGTTCGAGGCGCTCACGCTGTCCCAGACGGGCAAGGTGACGACCTTCCCGATCGTGCTGTTCGGCACGGCCTACTGGCAGGGCCTGGTCGACTGGCTGCGCCAGACGATGCTCCCCGACGGGAAGATCAAGGAGTCCGACCTCGACCTCCTGCTGCTCACCGACGACGTCGACGAGGCCGTCGCGCACTTCGACGCCGTCGCGTCCAGCTGACGTCGTGCGGGTCACGTCGCGCAACGCCGCCTTCCAGCAGTGGGAGGCGATGCTGACCAACCGGCGCAAGCGCACCCAGCTGCGTCAGCTGCTCGTCCAGGGCGTCCGGCCGGTGTCCGTCGCGCTCGAGTCGCCGCTCGAGGTCGTCGCGGTGCTGCACGACGACCGTCGCGACCCGTCGCAGTGGGCCCGCGAGGCGGTGGCGCGGGCCGTAGGGCGAGGCGCCGAGCAGTACACGCTCTCGGCCGAGCTCCTCGCCGAGCTGGCCGAGCAGGAGCAGGACCGTCCCGAGGTGGTGCTGGTGGTGGCGCAGCCGGCCGACGACCTCGCGCGGCTGCCCGCCGGCCCCGACCTGCTCGCGGTCGTGCTCGACCGGCCGACCAGCCCCGGCAACGTCGGCAGCATCGCGCGGTCGGTCGACGCGTTCGGCGGCAGCGGGCTCGTGGTGTGCGGCCACGCCTGCGACCCCTACGAGCCGCGGGCCGTGCGGGCGTCGACGGGCTCGGCGCTCACGGTGCCCACCGTCCGGCTCGGCTCGCCCTACGAGGTGCTCGCGTGGGTCGAGGACCTCCGGTCGCGTCTCGGCTGGGTGCAGGTCGTCGGCACCGACGAGGACGGACCGGTCGAGCTGGCCGACGCCGACCTGACGGCGCCGACCGTCGTCGTCACCGGCAACGAGACGCGGGGGCTGTCGGCCGCGTGGCGCGAGATCTGCGACGTCATGGTGCACATCCCGATCACGGGGACGGCGTCGTCGCTGAACGCGGCCAACGCGACGTCGGTCGTGCTCTACGAGGCCTCGCGCCAGCGTCGACACGCCTGACCCGGTTCTCTCAGCGGAGCACGGAGAGCTTTCCGGGCGTCGCTGAGGAAACCGCGCCTGGCGGGAGATTCCCAGGTCGACCTGGGAATCTCCGTTCCAGCGGCGACGGCAGGGCGGGCGCATCGTAGCGAGGAGCTCCTCGTGCCTGGCAGGATCGGCGCATGACGGTGACCGGCCCCGACGGCCTCGAGCGCTGCCCGTGGGGCGACGACCCGAGACTGCGCCGCTACCACGACGAGGAGTGGGGTCGTGAGCTGCGCGGCGACCGGGCGATGTTCGAGCGGCTCAGCCTCGAGGCCTTCCAGTCGGGGCTGTCCTGGTCGCTCATCCTCCGCAAGCGCGAGGCGTTCCGCGAGGCCTTCGTCGGCTTCGTGCCCGCGCTCGTCTCACGGTTCGCCGACGCCGACGTCGAGCGGCTCCTCACCGACGAGGGCATCGTCCGCAACCGCGCCAAGATCGAGGCCACCATCAGCAACGCGCGGGCCGTGCTCGACCTCGGCGAGAGCCTCAGCGACCTCGTCTGGTCGTTCGCGCCCGACACGTCGCCCGCGCCGCGGACGGTCGCCGACGTGCCGGCGACGTCGGCCGAGTCGACCGCGCTCGCCAAGGAGCTCAAGCGCCGTGGCCTGAAGTTCGTCGGGCCCACGACCGCCTACGCGCTCATGCAGGCCACCGGCATGGTCGACGACCACCTCGTCGGGTGCCTCGCCCGCCGCACGCCGCCGCTGTCGTAGCCGCCTCCTCCCTCCCGCACCACCAGTCCCACCAGGCACGGTGCGCCTCCCACGACGACCGCGCCGCCCGACCTACCCTGGCGCCATGACCACCTCCCGTCCCGCCGATCGACGCAGCCAGCGCTCGGTGCGCACCCTGGCCGCCGTCGTGCTCATCGTGTCCGCCCTCGTCGCCGGCACGGCGGCGATCGTGGTCTCGACCGTCGTCGCGCTCGCGGCCGCGGTCGTCTACGCCGTCGCGGCCTGCTCCGTCGCCGCGCGTCTGCTCGCCAACGAGACCGCCCAGGTGCGCCGCGACTGGGCACGCGACCGCGCCACCGCCGCTCACGACCGGAGCCGCGAGGCCACGCGTCGCGGCCGTGAGCAGATCGCGTTCGCCGAGACGATGACCGGCAAGGTCGAGCGTCGAGACGAGCGGATCGCCGCGCTCGTCTCCCAGGTCGAGGCCGCCGAGGCCGCCCTCGCCCAGGCCGAGGCGGCGCACGCCGCGGCCGAGGAGCGCACGGTGCTGCTCGACGGCGACCTCGCCCAGACCCGGTCCGCGCTCCAGAGCACGCGCGCCGAGGTGCGTCGCCTCCGCGACGAGCTGGCCGCCAGCCAGAGCGCCGAGCTCGAGGCGCGCACCGAGCTGCTCGCCTGGCAGGAGCAGGCGGAGGAGCGTCGCCG
>NZ_LUNF01000215.1:0-8085 GCF_001626145.1 Aeromicrobium sp. REDSEA-S32_B7 | reverse complement strand
GCGCTCGTGCCCATCGTCATCATGCTCGGGTACCTCGCGGCGGTCCGTCGCACGGGCGCCCTGGACAACCTCTAGGAGCGCGCCGTGACCCTCAGCCCGACCTCGCGCCGAGCCCTGCTCGCCGTCACCGCCCTCGTGCTCGTGCTCATGTACGCGCCGCTGCTCGTCGTGGTCGCGAACTCCTTCAACCCCGACCCGTCGATGACGTGGCCGCCCGACGGCTTCACCACCGAGTGGTGGGTCCGGGCGTTCCACAGCGCGGGCGCCCGTGACGCGGTGCTGACGAGCGTCGAGGTGGCGCTCGCGTCGACGGCGGTCGCGCTGGTGCTCGGCACCCTCATGGCGTTCGCGCTGCAGCGCTTCCGGTTCTTCGGGCGCAACACCGTGAACCTGCTGGTGATCCTGCCGATCGCGCTGCCCGGCATCGTCACGGGCGTCGCGCTCAACAACGCGTTCCGCGGCATCCTCGCCATCGAGCTCGGCGTCGCGACCCTGGTGGTCGCGCACGCGACCTTCTGCATCGTCACCGTGTTCAACAACGTCGTCGCCCGGCTGCGGCGGATGGGCGGCAACCTCGAGGAGGCCTCGGCCGACCTCGGCGCGGGGCTCTGGACCACCTTCCGGCTGGTCACGTTCCCGCAGCTGCGCTCGGCGCTGCTCGCCGGCGGCCTGCTCGCGTTCGCGCTCAGCTTCGACGAGATCATCGTGACCACGTTCACCGCGGGCCCCGGCACCACGACGCTGCCGATCTGGATCCTCAACAACCTGTTCCGGCCCAACCAGGCGCCGGTCGTGGCCGTCGTCGCGGTCGTGCTCATCGTCGTGTCCGTCGTGCCGATCTGGATCGCCCAGCGCATCGCCGGCGAGGCCGAGACCGTCCGATGAGCGCACGCCTCGTCACCGGGCCGACCTCCGCGCCCTCCCGTAACGTCGGCCGTGCCGACACCGCCACCCCCTCGAAGGAGCACCGATGAGCCTGTACGCCGTCACGAACCCCGCCACCGGCGAGGTCGTCAAGGAGTACCCCACCGCCACCGACGCCGACATCGAGGCCGCGCTCGCGTCGGCCCACGAGGCCTACCGCGGCTGGTCGAAGAGCTCGACGGTGGCCGAGCGCGCCGCGCTCGTGCGCCGCGTCGGCGAGCTGCACGCCGAGCGCCGCCAGGAGCTCGCCGAGATCGCCCAGCGCGAGATGGGCAAGCCGCTCGAGGAGTGCCTGGGCGAGGTCGACTTCTGCACGGCCATCTACGAGTTCTACGCCGACAACGCCGAGCGCTTCCTGGCCGACGAGCCGCTCAAGCTGCTCGAGGGCGAGGGCTCGGCCGTCGTCAAGCGCAGCGCCGTCGGCGTGCTGCTCGGCATCATGCCCTGGAACTTCCCGTCGTACCAGATCGCCCGCTTCGCCGGCCCGAACCTGGCGCTCGGCAACACGATCGTGCTCAAGCACGCCCCGCAGTGCCCGGAGTCGGCCGAGGCGCTGCAGAAGATCTTCCTCGATGCCGGCTTCCCCGAGGGCGCGTACGTCAACATCTACGCGACCAACGAGCAGATCGAGGAGATCATCGGCGACAAGCGCGTCCAGGGCGTGTCCCTGACCGGCTCCGAGCGGGCCGGCGCCGCCGTCGCCGCGATCGCCGGACGCCACCTCAAGAAGGTCGTGCTCGAGCTCGGCGGGTCCGACCCGTTCATCGTGCTCGGCGCCGACGACCTCGACGCCACCGTCGAGCAGGCCGTCAACGCGCGGCTCGACAACACCGGCCAGGCCTGCAACGCGGGCAAGCGCTTCATCGTCGTCGAGGACCTCTACGACTCCTTCCTGGAGAAGTTCACCGCCAAGATCC
Organism: Aeromicrobium sp. REDSEA-S32_B7; assembly: GCF_001626145.1. Taxonomy (NCBI): domain Bacteria; kingdom Bacillati; phylum Actinomycetota; class Actinomycetes; order Propionibacteriales; family Nocardioidaceae; genus Aeromicrobium; species Aeromicrobium sp. REDSEA-S32_B7. The sequence continues at coordinate 6,244 of NZ_LUNF01000215.1, read as the reverse complement.
TCGAGGCGGCCGACGGCATCGCACCGCTCTCGTCGAAGGAGGCCGCCGAGCGGCTCGCCGACCAGGTCGACCGCGCCGTCGAGCAGGGCGCCCACCTGGAGAGCCGCGGCGAGCGCGACGGTGCGTTCTTCCCGCCCGGCGTGCTCACGGGCGTGAAGCCCGGTGACGACGCCTTCCACGAGGAGCTGTTCGGACCGGTCGGCATCGTGTTCAAGGTCAGCTCGGAGGACGAGGCGGTCGAGCTCGCCAACGACACGCCCTTCGGCCTGGGCTCCTACGTCTTCACCGACGACCCCGAGCAGGCGCAGCGCGTCGCCGACCGCATCGAGGCGGGCATGGTGTTCGTCAACGGCGTCGGAGCCGAGGGTGCCGAGCTGCCGTTCGGCGGCGTCAAGCGGTCCGGGTTCGGTCGCGAGCTCGGACGCTTCGGCATCGACGAGTTCGTCAACAAGAAGATGATCCGCACCATCGCCTGATCTCGCCCTGCGAGACACCAGCGTCGTCGCGCGTCATGGGACGCCGCGGGCGGCGTCTCCTGGGTGCGTCGGTCCCGCTCCTCAACAGGGAGGGCGGGACCGACGTCGTCGTCGGGGTCGGTCCGGCGCCGGCACTAGGCTGGCGGTCGTGGTCTACGACGCGCTGTTCTCGACGGTCTTCGCCCGCATGGACCCGGAGGTCGCGCACGAGCAGGCCTTCCGGGCCATCCGCCTCGGAGGTCGGCTCGCGCGACCGCTCACGGCGGTCCCGCCCGCGCCGCGCACGGTGATGGGGCTGACGTTCCCGCACGCCTTCGGCCTGGCCGCCGGCTTCGACAAGAACGCCCGCGCGGTGCCCGGGCTGCTGGGCCTCGGGTTCGGCCACGTCGAGGTCGGCACCGTGACCGCCCGCCCCCAGCCCGGCAACCCACGCCCCCGGCTCTTCCGGCTCGTCGACGACCGCGCCGTCATCAACCGGATGGGCTTCAACAACGACGGCGCCGCCGTCGTCGCGGCCCGGCTGCACCGTCTGCGGCGCACCGCGGTCGGGGCAGACGCCGTGGTCGGCGTCAACATCGGCAAGACGAAGGTCGTGCCGGCCGAGGAGGCCGTCGCCGACTACGTCGAGAGCGCCCGGCTGCTCGCGCCCTACGCGAGCTACCTGGTCGTCAACGTCTCCAGCCCCAACACACCGGGTCTGCGCGACCTGCAGTCGGTCGACGCGCTGCGCCCCATCCTGGCCGCCGTGCGCGACGTCACCGAGCGTCTCCCGCAGGGTCGGCGGGTGCCGCTGGTCGTCAAGATCGCCCCCGACCTCGCCGACGCCGACGTCGACGCGGTGGCCGACCTCGCGCTCGAGCTGGGGCTCGACGGCATCAGCGCCACGAACACGACCATCGAGCGTCCCGCCTCGCTGCTGGCCGACCGCGCGACGATCGACGCGGCGGGCGCGGGCGGCCTGTCCGGCCCCGTGCTGGCCGACCGGGCCACCGAGGTGCTGACCCGTCTGCGCGACCGCGTGGGGGAGCAGGTGGCGCTCGTCGGGGTGGGCGGGGTGACCACGCCCGACGACGTCCGCGACCGGCTCGCCGCGGGTGCCGACCTCGTGCAGGCCTACACCGGCTTCATCTACGGCGGACCGCTGTGGCCGGCGCGTCTCGCGCGCGCTTGCAGGCCCTGAGGGCGTCACGGTCGAGGGGGGTACCCCCGATTTCGTCCTGCACGGGACTACCTGTAGTGTTGCTTCTCGGCTTGCCCCTTTAGCTCAGTCGGCAGAGCGTTTCCATGGTAAGGAAAAGGTCTACGGTTCGATTCCGTAAAGGGGCTCTGAGAGACGAGAACTCGTCCCTCCGTGGCTGGGTAGCTCAGGTGGTTAGAGCACACGACTCATAATCGTGGTGTCGCGGGTTCGAGTCCCGCCCCAGCTACCGCATCCCGGCAGCACCACCCCCAGACCAGAAGAGGCAGACCCGTGGCGAGCAAGAGCTCCGACGTTCGACCCAAGATCACCTTGGCTTGCACCGAGTGCAAGGAGCGCAACTACATCACCAAGAAGAACCGTCGCAACGATCCCGATCGTCTCGACCTCAAGAAGTTCTGCCCGCGCTGCAAGACCCACCAGGTCCACCGCGAGACCCGCTGAACCTCGTTCCTCCCGAGACCCCCGACCGCATGGTCGGGGGTCTCGTGCGTTGACGCCCTCCTGCGACGCGTCCCGCACGGGAGGGGGTGGACCGCGGGGAGGCGTGCTGGCGGTGAGGTCCTAGGCTCGACGCATGGAGCTCGCCGACGTCACCACGCTGCGCCTGGGTGGTCCCGCCCGCGACGTCGTGGAGGTGACGACGGAGGCCGAGCTGGTCGACGCCGTCCGCACCGCCGACGCCGCCGCGACGCCGTTGCTGCTCGTGGCGGGCGGCAGCAACCTGGTCGTCGACGACGCCGGGTTCGACGGCACGGTCGTGCTGGTCCGCACCCGCGGTGTCCAGGTCGAGGCGGACGCGTGCAGCGGTGCGCAGGTCGTCGTGCAGGCGGGGGAGCCGTGGGACGACCTCGTCGCCCTCGCGGTGGAGTCGGGCTGGGTCGGCATGGAGGCGCTGTCGGGCATCCCCGGATCCACGGGCGCGACCCCGGTGCAGAACGTCGGTGCCTACGGACAGGAGGTCGCGCAGACGATCGCCTGGGTGCGGGTGTACGACCGCACCCAGCAGAAGGTGCGCACGATCTTCGCCGTCGACTGCGGCTTCGGCTACCGGCACAGCCGGTTCAAGGCCGAGCCGGGACGCTACGTCGTCCTGGCCGTCGCCTTCCAGCTGCGCCTCGGCGACCTGTCGGCCCCGATCGCCTACGCCGAGCTCGCGACGCGGCTCGGTGTCGACGTCGGCGACCGCGCCCCGCTCGCCGACGTGCGCCGCACGGTGCTCGCCCTGCGCGGCTCCAAGGGCATGGTGCTCGACGCCGACGACCCCGACACCTGGAGCGCGGGCTCGTTCTTCACCAACCCCGTGCTCGACGCCGAGGCGGCCCAGCGGCTGCCCGAGGCCGCCCCCCGGTTCCCGCAGCCCGACGGCAGCGTCAAGACGAGCGCGGCATGGCTGATCCAGGCGGCGGGGTTCGAGCGCGGCCACGCCACGGCGGACGGCCGAGCCAGCCTCTCCACGAAGCACACGCTGGCCCTCACCAACCGCGGCGACGCCTCGAGCGCCGACGTCCTCGCGCTCGCCCGCGAGGTCCGCGACGGCGTGCGCGACGCGTTCGGGGTCACCCTGGTGCCCGAGCCGGTGCTCGTCGGCTGCGCGCTCTGAGACGTCCCTGCGCCGCGTCGCGCACCAGCGGGCGGACGGCCTCTCAGTAGCCGGTGTCGCGGCGCAGCGCCACCAGCTCGACGACGGCCCAGCCGACCAGGGCGAGCACGGCGAGGCCGAGCGCCGTGGTCGCCACCGCGCCCAGGACGACGCCGGCGCGGGCGCGGCTCGCTCCCGTCCAACGTCCCGGCTCGCGCTCGACGTCGCGCAGCACGCCGGCGCCCAGGTACCAGGCCCAAGGGCCGAGCAGCAGCGGCACCACGAGCAGTCCGCCGACGACCGACGCGAGCCCCGTCGCGTAGGCGCGCTCGGCGGCGGGGTGCCGTTCGGCCGCGCCAGGCCCCAACGGGCTCACGAGGTCCGCCAGCGCTCGATGCCGGTGAGTGCCTCGGCCTTGAGGTCGTCGGGGGCGTGGGAGCGACGGACCGACATCGCCGCGAGGGTCGCGAGCTCGTCGTCGCTGAAGTCCTGGGCGGCGCGCAGCACGTTGTACTGGCCCGCCAGGCGCGAGCCGAACAGCAGCGGGTCGTCGGCGCCCAGCGCGACGTCGACGCCGGCCTCGACGAGCGTGCGCACCGGCACCTCCTCGAGCGTGGCGTAGACGCCCAGCGAGACGTTCGACGTCGGGCACACCTCGAGCGCGACCCCGGCGTCGGCGACGCGCGACAGCACCGCAGGATCCTCGCTGGAGCGGACCCCGTGCCCGATGCGCGTGGGATGCAGGTGGTCGAGGCACTGGGTCACGTGCGCGGGGCCGAGCAGCTCGCCGCCGTGCGGCACGAGCGACAGGCCTGCCCGCTCCGCGATGGAGAAGGCGGGCGCGAAGGCGGCCGTGTCGCCGCGTCGCTCGTCGTTGGAGAGACCGAAGCCCACGACGCCGCGGCCCGCGTACTGGGCGGCCAGGCGGGCCAGCGTCCGCGCGTCGAGCGGGTGGCGCGTGCGGTTGGCCGCGACGACCACGGCCACGTGCGTGCCGGTCCGCTCGGTCGCGTCGCGTGCTGCGTCGATGACGAGGTCGGTGAACGCGGTGATCCCCCCGAACCGGGCCCCGTACCCCGACGGGTCGACCTGGATCTCGGTCCACACCGAGCCGTCGCGCGCGTCGTCCTCGGCGGCCTCGAGCACGAGCCGGTGGACGTCGGCCTCGGTGCGCAGGACCGACCGGGCCACGTCGTAGAGCCGCTGGAAGCGGAACGCCTTCGGCAGCGTGACGACCGGCCTCACGCGGCGAGCGCCTCGTCGAGGTACGAACGGGCTCCGCCGGACTCGAGCCCGGCGCGCACCCGGTCGACGGTGGAGCGGCGCGCGAGCACGTGGAACAGCATCGAGGGCACCCCGGCCACGACGGCGAGCACGAACGGCCAGGGCCCCTCGTCGAGCGTGAACGCGAGCGCGATACCGAGGATCACCGGCACCTCGGTGACGACGAAGCGCAGGATCATCAGCGTCTGGTAGGTGGCGACGGAGCGTCGGCGTGCCTCCGCCTCGCCGAGCCCGGGCGGCAGCGGGGCGGCGCGGTAGCCGACGGCCTGCGCCAACGCGAACGCCGCGGCGACGAGCGCCAGCACGCCCAGGGCGACCGGGAGGGTGAGCCGACCCTCCGACGGTGGCAGCACCACGAGCACGGCGACGAGCACGAACAGGGGCGACGAGCAGAGCGCCAGCGCGAGTACGCGCAACGTCCGGCCGGGCGACGGGACGGCGTTCGCGGCACTCATGGAGCCACGGTAGCCGTCCCGCGCCGCTCAGGCCTCGTGTGCCTTCTCCACCGCGCGGGCGGCCTTCTCCACGGCGTCGGCGACCCGGTGGTGGACCTCCGGGTGGAACACGCTCGGGACGATGTAGTCGGCGTTCAGCTCGTCGTCCTCGACGCACGCGGCGATGGCCTCCGACGCCGCGAGCAGCACCGGCACCTCGATGCCGTGGCTGTGCGCGTCGAGCAGACCGCGGAAGATGCCCGGGAACGCGAGCACGTTGTTGATCTGGTTGGGGTAGTCCGAGCGTCCGGTGGCGACGACCCGCGCGTGCTGGCGGGCCAGCGACGGGTCGATCTCCGGGTCGGGGTTGGCCAGGGCGAACACGACGGCGTCGTCGGCCATGGTCTCGACGTCGGCGGCGTCGATGAGGCGCGGCGCGCTGACGCCGATGAAGACGTCGGCGTCGCGCAGGGCGTCCTTGAGGGTCCCCGTGACCCCGCGCGGGTTCGTGTTCTCGCCGATCCAGCAGAGGGTCGGGTCGGTGTCGCCGCGCTCGGTCGAGACGATGCCGTCGACGTCGCACACGACGACGTCGCTCAGGCCGGCACCGAGCAGCAGCCGCAGGATGGCGGTGCCGGCGGCGCCTGCGCCGACGAGGACCACGCGCACGTCCTCGAGCGACTTCTCGACCACGCGCAGCGCGTTGCGCAGGGCCGCGAGCACGACGATGGCGGTGCCGTGCTGGTCGTCGTGGAAGACGGGGATGTCCAGGCGCTCGCGCAGCCGTGCCTCGATCTCGAAGCAGCGGGGCGCCGAGATGTCCTCGAGGTTCACGCCGGCGAAGCCGGGGGCGACGGCGGCGACGATCTCGACGATCTGGTCGACGTCCTGCGTGTCGAGGCACAGCGGCCAGGCGTCGATGCCGCCGAAGGTCTTGAACAGGGCGGCCTTGCCCTCCATCACCGGCAGGGCGGCGTGCGGGCCGATGTTGCCGAGGCCGAGCACGGCCGACCCGTCGGTGACGACGGCGACGCTGTTGCGCTTGATGGTGAGTCGGCGCGCGTCCTCGCGGTCGGCGGCGATCGCCTGGCAGATGCGCGCGACGCCGGGCGTGTAGACCATCGACAGGTCGTCGCGGTTGCGCAGGGCGTGCTTCGACGCGGTCTCGATGACGCCGCCGAGGTGCATGAGGAACGTGCGGTCGGAGACCTTCTTGACCTCGACGTCGGGGATCGCGCGCAGCGCGTCGGTGATGCGGTCGGCGTGGTGC
>NZ_LUNF01000214.1:0-25127 GCF_001626145.1 Aeromicrobium sp. REDSEA-S32_B7 | reverse complement strand
ACAAGATGTTCGTCCGCTCGTCCCAGCGCTTCCTCGAAAATCTGGACCGGTGGCACAGGGGCGAAACCGTCGAACCGCAGGTCGACCTGACCCTGGGTTATTGATCGCCCGCACCGTCACCTTTCGATCCTTTCGCGCGAATGGGAAGAAATCTCTCCCATCGTGCAAAGGATTGCCATGCTCCCCGTTCTTCCTCGCCGCACCTTGCTGATCGGCGCCGCGGCTTCGACCGTCGCCGCGGCGCTTCCCGCGCGCGCCGCCGCGGCCGCGCCGATCCGCGCGATCGGCTTCGACGGTTTTCCGATATTCGATCCGCGCGGCGTTGCGGCGCGCGTCAAAGCCATCGTGGGTGACAAGGGAGAGGCCTTCTCGGCCCAATGGTCGGCCAAGCTGTTCGGCTATAGCTGGCTCGAAACCGCCGCCGGCCGTTACCGCGATTTCCGCACGACCGCCGACGCGGCGCTGCGGCACACCGCCGCAGCGATGCAGGTAACGCTGAGCGACGCCGAACGCGCGGCGCTTGTCGGCGCTTACGACGCGCTCGACGTCTGGCCCGATGTTCGTCCGGCGCTCGAAACGCTGCGCGGCGCGGGAATTCGCCTTGCCTTTCTGTCTAACCTCGGCGCCGACTCGCTCACCGCCAACATGCGGCGCAATGACATCGCCCATTATTTCGACGCGCCGCTCAGCACCGACCGCGTGAGCGCTTTCAAACCGTCGCCCAAGGCCTATGCCATGGCGCTCGATGCGTGGGACATTCCGCGCGAACAGATCGGCTTTGCGGCATTCGGCGGGTGGGATGCGGTGGGCGCGACCTGGTTCGGCTATCGCACCGCCTGGGTCAACCGCTTCGGCGTCCCCGCCGAACCGCTGGGCGTCGAACCGGCGATCACCAGCCGCGGCATCGAAGGCGTGCTTGCCCTTGCCGGGCTCGTCTAAACCGGCCGCTCGGCCTTCAGTTCGCGCACCAGCGGTTGCAACCGCGCGTCATATTTGGCGAGCATCGTGTGCGCGCCGGCATGGTCGTAAAAGCTGACGAGCTCGCGGCCGTTCCAGCGATGGAGCGCATAGGCCGGATCCTCGGCCACGATCATCGGGCGGTCGTCGGGATGATTTTCGTCGATCGGGCGCAGGTCGAGCGACACTTGCGGCGCGGTCGACGAACAGATCGCGACCGTCCGCCCCTCCCACGCAACGGTAACGCTGCGATGCAAATGGCCGCAGATCAGGCCGCGGACATGGGGATGGCCGCGCACGACATCGGTGAAGCGATGCACCCACGGTTCGTCGGGATGGGTGTTCATCCACTCGATGCCGCTCTCGACCGGCGGATGGTGCATGACGATATAGGTCGGCTTGGTCGTATCGCGCGCGAGCTCGGCGTCGAGCCATGCGGCGCGCGCGTCGCAAAAGGCGCCGCCGTGGCGCCCTTCCTCCAGCGTGTCGATCGTGACCAGCCGCACGTCGGGCAATTCGATCGCATATTGCACGAAACCATTGCCGTCGTCGAAGCCCGGAAACTGCGCGTGGAAATTGTCGCGCAAATCATGGTTGCCGACGCTCGGCCAGACCGGAAAGGGGCAGCGCGAAAAGGCGGTGGCGAGCCGGCGATAGCTGTCGGCATCGCCGCGATCGGTGATATCGCCGGTCGCGAGCAACAGGTCGGGCCGGTTCGGGCCCTCGATGAGCACGTCGAGCACATCGTCGAGCCGCTTGCGGTTATATTCGGCCGGATTGTCCGGATCGAACCCGATATGGATATCGGTGATCTGGGCGATCAGCATATCCGTCCCCTGCTGGGCCTCTGGCGGCCTTCAATATCTCACCCGCCCCGCCTTGCCCCGTGCAAGGAAGGTGTGCGCCACGTCACATCATAAAGGCCCCGCCCCTCGGTGCCTGTGATCAGGCTCACATCATAGATAGCAGCCAGAGGTTTATGCGTGATTGCCGCGCTGTTAACCTTCCGCTGACGGGCGGGCATCCAGGGTTTGCCGCCGTCCGAATGATATTCGTGGCACATGGCGCACGGCGATTCGGTCGCGGTCTCGACCTTCACCAGCCGCGCGCCGCCCTCGCCCACATGGCAGTCGCGGCACTGGCGCAGCCCCGGCACCAGCAGGTCGCTGGCCGCCTTCGAACCCGGCGCGGCGGCGTGGCAGTCGGCGCATTTCGTAGCCTTGTGCGCATCGTGATCGAACCAGCCCTTTTCCAGATAGCGCGGGGTCTGATTCACCGCCATCACCCGCCAATTGTTGCCCGATGCGGGCGCGAAAATCGTGTGGCAGTCGTAACAGGCCCCGCCCTTGGAAAAGACCGCGCGCACCGCATCGGCGGCGCGATTGGGCCGCACCGCGACCTCGCGGAAATAGATATTGTAAAGCTGACCCTCGGCATATTGGCCGGGTCGCCGCCGTTCCATGCCGCCGAGTTGCAGCGGCCGGCTCGGCGGGGTCGAGCGATAATAGGCGTATAGGTCCGCCACCACCTGATCGGGCTCGCCATGGCGCAGCGTGCGGGTGACGCCGCCGACGGTTTCGAAGGCCAAGCTGTGGCACATCGCACAGTCGCGTTCCATCACGACGGGTTTGATCCGCACCCCGTCGGCGTCGGGGCGGTGGCAATTCTGACATTCGAGCTTCTTGCCGAAATCATATTGGCCGCGGAAACTTGCCGCCATCCGCGCCACCCCGCCGTTCGCGGCGAGATGGATGTCATGCGGAAATTTCAGGCCGTCATAATCGACCAGAGGCCCCGTGCCGGGCATCGCCCGCGCCAGCTTGGCGCCCGGCGCCGCGCGGACGAGCGGGCGGAATTCGGGATGCGCGGTGCCAAAATCGCCGGCATCGGCGACATCGACCTTGAACCCCGCCGCCTTGAGCCGCGAAGCCATGCCATCGTGACAATCGGCGCAGAATTTCTGCGGCGTCGGCGGCATCGGCCCCGCGCCTTCATGTTCGGTATGGCATTCGACGCAGCGCCCCTGCGGCTTGTTGAACGCCTTGGCGAAGCCCGCGAGGACTTTCTCGCCGACACCCGGCGGGTGCCGTGCGGCGAGCAGCATCGCGGTCGAGGCATCGGCATGGCTCGCGCTCATCGCCTTATGCTCGCCCGTGTGGCATCCGACGCACGCCTTGTCGGTTACTGCGACGAAGGCATCGACATGGCAGGCCTGGCAATCATTCTTCAGGCTGGCGTGCGCGCTCGACAGCGGCCCCGACAGCCACGCCTTGTCGGCATGATAGCCCTGCGGCCGGACATCGACGCTGCGATAGCTGTGCCAGGCCCAGATCGGCCCGACCAGAAAGGCGAGCAGCACGACCAGCGCAAAGGCCCAGGCGCCCATGCGGCGCCCCGGCATTACCGAGAAGGATGATATTCTCCCCTTCGCGCGCGATTGTCAGCCGGTGGCCGCCAAAGCGCAGCTCGGCCCCCGCCGCGCTGTCGATGTCGGCGGTGTCGAGCGTCCGGCCGTTGAGGTCGAACCCCAGCCCCTCGCTCGCCTGCACCCGCACATGGCGGCCGTCGGCGCTGCTGATCGTCGCATGCTGCGGGTTCACCGCCAGATCGGCGACGTGGATCGTGTTGCCGCCGTCGCGGCCCAGCGTGATGCTGGTGCCCGGCAGCGGCTGATCGCGAACGATCTGCTTGCCCGTCTTGGTCGTCGAGATGCGGCGCAGGATGAAGCTCATGATGCCCGCCTCACCAGTAAAAGAAGACGCTGATGATATGTGCCGACAGCGCCGCGATCAGCGCGAAGGTCAGCGGCACATGCACATAGAGCCAGATTTCCAGCATCGCCCGGATGCGCAGGTGGGCGCGCAGGCGGGCCAGCGCAGCCTCCTTCTGCGAAAGCAGTCCGATGACCTTCTGCCGCGCGTCGGCGTTGCCCCCGTGCGAGAGCGACAGCGCGCGCAGCGCCGCCGCCGTCGCGTCCTTCGGATAGCGCCCGGAAAGACGCGCCCTGATACCTCCCGCAAAGGGATCTTCGTCGAGCGAGGCGAGCACCGGCGCCGTGTCCTCCGGCGACAGCGGCTGCGCGGCGGCGTGCAACTGGCGGTCGAAGGCGCGGATCGCCTCCAGCATCTGCATCTGCGTCATCTCGTCGCGATTGTTCGATAGAGCGGCGGGCAGCGTCGCATAGACGATCACGCCATAAAGCCCCGACAGGATGACCAGCATCATCAGCGCCCAGGCGAGCGTGTGGACGTTCCAGCCGAGCTGGAAACCCGTGTGCCAGGTGCCGATGACGACCAGGCTCAGACCCAGATAGACATGCGCCGACGTCCACGCCTTCAGCGACCAGGCGTCGCGCGTCATCTTGCGCTTGCGATAGCCGAGCGCGGTGAGCCAGAGGATCAGCAGCGCACCGATGGTGCCGAGCGTATAGCCGTACCAGCTTCCGCCATTGGGCCGCGGCGTCACATCGATCAGCGCATAGGAGGTGATGACGAGCAGGCAGAGGCCGCCCGAAATCTTTGCCCAGCGGAAATTGGCGTAGCGCAGAAAGCCCTCATGCTTGCGCTCGCGGACGCGTTCGGTCTGGGTGCCCCGGTTGCGGCGGCCCAAAAGCCTTCTGGGAAACAGACTCGCCATCAGCCCGCATCCTCCTCGAGCCGCGCGATCGACAGAAACTCCTCGGGCGACACGCGGATCGCGGCACCCGTCGGACAGGCGCGAACGCAGGCCGGCCCGCCCGCAATGCCCTTGCACATGTCGCACTTCACCGCGATTTTCTTGGGCTTTTCGTCGCCGAGCTTTTTCTTGGTCCATTTGGGCGACGGTTCGCCCGGCCCCGGCCCCTTGCCGAAGAGCAGCCAGCTAAGCAGCCCCGGCTTCGGCGGCGGCGCGGCCTCCATGCGGATCACGCCATAGGGACAGTTGCGCATACAGTTGCCGCAGCCGATGCAGCCCGGTTCCATGAATACCTCGCCGTCGGGGCCACGGTGGATCACGTTCGGCGGGCAGTCGGCCATGCAATGCGGATGTTCGCAGTGACGGCAGCTTGTCGGCACATGCAGATGCGCGAAGGTCTTGCCCGCCTCGCGGTCGAGCCGCGACAGTCCCTCGTGGCTGTCGGCGCACGCCTTTTCGCAATTGTCGCAGCCGACGCACAGATTTTCGTCGATCAGCAGCGCATCGGTCGCCTCGCCCAGCCCCTCCTTCATGATGAAGCTGGCGGTGTCCGAATAAAGGTCGACCGCGCTCGAATAGCTCGCCTTGCGCGATTCGATGAAGGCGTTCATCGCCGCGCGTTCGGCGACCGCCGCCTCGGTGGCGGCGCGCACCTGCGGCCGCGCGGCGAGCATCTTGCGAAAGCTTTCGCCGGTCAGCTTGATGACCTCGCTGCCGACCGCGGCCTTGACCGTCGCATTGCGCGGCTCGCCGCTGAGCACGCCCATCTCGCCGAAATAGCTGCCAGCGGGCAGATAGCGTAGGAAGATCGGCTTGCCGCCGATATCCTTTTCGACGACCATCGAGCCTGACCGGATGACATAGACATCGTCGCCCTGCTCGCCTTCGGTCACGACCACCTTGCCCGCGGGCACGCGCACGACCTCAGCCTGGTCGACGACCTCCTGCAGATCATCGACGATCAGGCCGCCCTTGAAGATTTGCAGCAACTGGCGTTCGAGCGAGATGCGGTTGATGACGCGCTTCGCCCCCGGCACTGCAGCCATCAGCTTGAGCGCGGCGGTGCGCGACACCTCGACGAAGATGCTGTCCTCGCCGGCGCGGATCGTCGCGCCGCGCTTGCGGCCCGAGATCAGCCCGACCTCGCCGAAGATCGACCCCTGTTCGATCGGCACCGTGACGCCGGGCGCCACTTCCACCTCGGCATGACCGTCGGCGATCGCAAACAGCGACGATCCCGGCTCGCCCTTTTCGAACACCACCTCGCCGCGGCGATAGAAGGCGACCTTCGAATCGAGCATGAATTCGCGCATCTGCAGCGGCGACACATCGGCGAAGATGCGGACCCGCGTGCGCAGATAGTCGAGCCATTCGCTGACCGATTTCTTCTGCGGCAAATCGGCAAAGATCGCCGCCAGATCCTTTTCGTCGGCCGGGGTCAGCGCGCTGTTGCCGTTGATGAACTCGACGACGTCATAGCCCTGGTTCATGCAATGCTTGATCAGCGGATAGCCCGCGAGTGCGCCGATCACGAAGATGCCGGGCACCGTCGATTCAAAGGTCGGGGACAATTTTGGAAAGGCTTCGCGGTCCGGGCCGGTGAATTCGATTCCCATCGATTCGACAAAGCCGCGCGGCGCAACCGACCCCAGCCGCGCGACGATCACGTCGCATTCGATCCGCTCGTCGCCATTCGGCGTTTCCAGCGTCAGCCAACCGGGTTCGACCAGCTTGGGTTGCGTTTCGGTGCGGATCGACAGAAAGCCGTTCTCGCCCGCCTCCATCATGTCGGAGACATTCTTCGCCTTGGCGCGCGCGAAATCCTTCGACCGGTTCAGAATGGTGACGGTGTTTTCCAGCGCTTCCTCGGCAACGCCGAGCGCATTCTCGATCCCCGCATCGCCCGATCCGACGACCGTAATATGCTGGTTCTTGAAATCCTCGGGATCGTCGACCTGATAGATGATGTGCGGCAGATCATATCCGTCGCAGCGCAGGCGATTGGGATTGCCCTGCGTGCCGATGGCGAGGACGATATTTTCTGCCGCGATCACCGTGCCCTTGGCGGTCTTGATCGAAAAGGCGCCCTTCTGCCCCGATACCTCGACGACCTCGGCCTGATAGGCGACATTGACCCCGTTGTTCGCGGCATCCTGATCCCAATTGCCCAGGATCGTCTCGCGCGCCCCCTCGGCGAAGCGGCAGTCGGACCGCAAATCGAGCCGTTCGGGCGTCGCAAGGACGCGCTTGCCCTTCTGATATTTGAAGATCGTATCCGAAAGATGGTCGGTCTTTTCCAGCAGCACATGCGCCAGCCCGAGCTGCGCCGCGCGCGCCGCGGCGCTCAGGCCGGCGGGCCCCGATCCGATGACCGCGACCTTGACCGCGTCGCTCATGCGCGATCGCTCCGCGACCCGTCGTCGCGCCCGTCGCCGTCGCTGCAGATGACCATGCGCACCAGCATCCCTTCCCCCTCTCGCCGGCCCCATTTGGCGATCAATTTACGGATGCGACCCGGACTTATGTCCTGGAAGGTTAGCTATGCCCCTGAATGCGGGAAAAGGTCAATGCGGGAAAAGGTCGACCGGCGACGCGCGCACCGCGGTCGGCGAACATGATATTGAAGCGCTAAAGACGCGTCTTGGTCGGTCAGGCGATCTCGAACATCGCGGCAATGCGATCGGACGCCACGGGCTCGCACCGCGTCCAGCCTTCCGGGCCCAGCTTTTCCAGCGGGCGGAAGCGCGCCTTATACGCCATGCGGGCCGATCCTTCGATCCAATAGCCCAGATAGACGTAAGGCAGCCCCGCCTTGGACGCGCGGCGGATATGGTCTGCGATGATGAAGGTGCCCAGCCCCTCGCGCAGCGGATGGGCGGCATCGAAGAAGCTGTAGATCATCGACAGGCCGTCGCCCTGACGGTCGGTCAGGCAGCAGCCGACGAGCCGGCCGCGCGCCGCAGCACGTCGGTGCCCGGGCCGGGCGCCCGCGCGTAGCGGACGCCGGATGGACCGCATCAGCGCGCTGGACCTGGTCGCGCTGGTCCTCGACGAGGGCACCTACGAGTCCTGGGACCAGCCGATCGACGTGTCCGGATACTCACCGGACTACCGTGCGGCCGTCGAGAAGGCGGCACAGCGCTCGGGCTGCGACGAGTCGATCATCACCGGTCGCGGTCTCGTCCGCGGCCGCCCGGTCGCGTTCGTCCTCAACGAGTTCGGGTTCCTCGCCGGCTCGATCGGTCGTGCCGCGGCACAGCGCATCGTCTCGGCCGTCCGGCGTGCCACGGCCGAGGGCCTGCCGCTGCTCGCCTCGACCGCCTCGGGTGGCACGCGCATGCAGGAGGGCACGCCCGCGTTCGTGCACATGGTCGACATCTCCCGCGCGATCATGGACCACCGCGCCGCCGGCCTGCCGTACCTCGTGCACCTGCGGCACCCGACCACGGGCGGCGTGTTCGCGTCGTGGGGGTCGCTGGGCCACATCACGGTGGCCGAGCCCGGCGCTCTCGTGGGGTTCTTGGGGCCGAAGGTCTACGAGCTGCTGGAGGGGCGACCGTTCCCGTCCGGGGTCCAGGTCAGCGAGAACCTCGCCCGACGCGGCATCGTCGACTCCGTCGTGCTGCACGAGGAGCTGCCGTCCGTCGTCGACCGTGCGCTCGGCCTGCTCGTCGACCCCGTCACCGACGCGACCCGCACCCGACGTCCGGGCGTCGAGCCGGGCACGCCGCGGCGTCACGGCACGTGGGAGTCGATCGAGATCACCCGCGCCGAGCCGCGGGTGGGCGCGCGCGACGTGCTGCGCCACGGCAGCGACGCCACCGTGCGGCTCCAGGGCACCGAGGAGGGCGAGCGCGACACCGCGATGCTGGTGGCGTTCGCCAGGCTCGACGGCGTGCCGTGCGTGGTGGTCGGGCAGGACCGCACCACCCAGACCCCGGCCAACCCGATGGGCCCGGCGGCGCTGCGCGAGGCGCGGCGCGGCATGCGCCTGGCCGCCGAGCTGGGCCTGCCGCTCGTCTCCCTGATCGACACCCCGGGCGCGGAGCTGTCGCCCGGCGCTGAGGAGGGGGCGATCGCCGGCGAGATCGCCCGCTGCATCGCCGCGATGTCGACGCTGGAGGTGCCGTCGGTGTCCGTGCTCCTCGGCCAGGGCAGCGGAGGCGGGGCCCTCGCCCTGCTGCCCGCCGACGTCGTGGTCGCCACCGAGAACGCGTGGCTGTCGCCGCTGCCGCCCGAGGGGGCCAGCGCGATCGTGCACGGCGACGTCGACCACGCACCGCAGATGGCGCAGCAGCAGCGCGTCTCGGCCCTCGACCTGCAGGAGACCGGCACCGTGCACCACGTCGTGCCCGAGCCGGAGGACGACTCGCCCGAGGCCCTGGCGCGTGCGGTCGCGGCGGAGGTCGGCCACCAGCTGCGCGGGCTGCTCGACGCCCGCGGCGCGAACGGTCTCCCCTCGACCCACGCCTAGGCTGGGGCGGGTGAAGAACTCTCGCGACCGTCGGTACGGCGGCATGGTGCTCGTCTGGACGGTCGTCGGCGTCCTGTTCACGTTCGTCACCGGCAACCCTGTCTGGGCCGGCGCGTTCCTCGCGATCGGCGTCGCGCTCGCCGAGTCCCAGCGCGGCGAGACCGAGCCCACGACCTCCACCCCGGCAGCCCCCGCCACCGCCGGCGAGGAGCCCGCGGACGACCACGAGCTGCTGGCCCTGAACCACGCCGCCCACCAGACCGACGGGGTGGAGCCGTTCAACGAGGCCACCCGCCTCGCCGTCGGCGCCGGTGACCCGCTGCGCGTCGACCGGGTGCTCGACGGTGGCGTCGCAGCCGCCGTCGCCGTGGGCGACGCTCCGGTGGAGCTCGCGGTGCACCCCGACCACCGGCGCCAAGGTCGCGGTCGCGCCCTCGTGAGCGAGCTGCTCGACGCCGGGGAGCACCGGTTCTGGGCGCACGGAGACCTGCCCGCGGCGCAGGCGCTCGCGTCGTCGCTCGGGCTCGAGCCGGTCCGCACCCTGCTCGTGCTGCGCCGCGAGGGCGGCGAGCCGGTCGTCGAGCAGGTCCCCGCCGGCACCACCATCCGCACGTTCCGGCCCGACGACGCCGACGCCGTCGTCCGCGTCAACGGTCGCGCCTTCGCCCACCACCCGGAGCAGGGTGCGATGGACCGCCCCCGCCGGGGGCGAGCCGCCGGTCGGCGAGGTGTACGTCGTCGGCGTCGATCCCGACCACCACGGCGGCGGGCTCGGCACGGCGCTCACCGCCCGCGGGCTGCGACACCTGGCCGATTCGGGCGTGGACGTCGTCGACCTCTACGTCGAGGGCGACAACGGCCCCGCGCTCGCGGTGTACCGCAGGCTCGGCTTCGTCGAGCGGGCGCGCGACGTGCTCTACGCGCGGCCCTCGGCTAGCTGAGCCCGCGCTGCAGGGCCGCCGCAGCGCGACGCATGGCGCGCGGCGCCGAGCGCCCGATGCCGACCATGTTGGCGAAGCCGTGGATGAGCCCGCTCTCCTCCACGTGCTCGACCTGCACGCCCGCCGCGCGCAGGTGCTCGGCGTAGGCCGTGCCCTCGTCGCGCAGCGGGTCGAAGCCGGCGGTCACGACGTAGGCGGGCGCCACGCCGTGCGCGTCCTGACGCAGCGGTGAGAGCCGGTCGTCGGCGCGGTCCTCGTCGCCCGCGAGGTAGTTCTCCTCGCACAGGTCCATGAACGCCTTGGTGAGCAGGAAGCCCTCGCCGAGACGGGTCCGGCTGGGCCGCTCCTCGACGAAGTCGGTGGCCGGGTAGATCAGCAGCTGGAACGCGGGCGCGACGACGTCGTCGGACCGGGCCGCGTGCTGCGCGACGAGCGCCGACAGGTTGCCTCCGGCGCTGTCGCCGCCGATCGCGATCGCGCCCGGCTCGATGCCGAGGCCCGGCGCGTGCTCGGTGACCCACCGCCACGCCGCCCAGACGTCGTCGAACCCGGCAGGGAACTGCGCCTCGGGAGCCAGCCGGTAGTCGACCGAGACGACCCGCACCTGCGCCTCCTCGGCGAGGAAGGAGCACACGGCGTCGTACGCGTCCAGGTCGCCGTAGACCCAGCCGCCGCCGTGCAGGTAGACGAGCGCCGGCGACCGGCCGCTGAGCCCGCGCGGCGTGTAGAAGCGCAGGCCGACCGGACCCTCCGGCCCGTCGATCGTGCGGTCGGTGACCGCGCCGACGGGCTGACGACCGCCCAGCATCCGGAACGCCTCGGTGTACACGCGACGGCCGCGGGTGATCGACAGCGTCTCCACCGCCGGACCGTTGAGACCCATCACCCGCAGCAGCAGCTGCATCTCGGGGTCGAGCGTGCGCCCGTCGACCTCGACCGGTCGGCCGGCGAGCCGCCGGACGGCCGGGGTCGGGAGGGAGAAGAGGGCCTGGGCACCCTTGGCCTGCACCAGCGCCAGCAGGTCCGACGTCGTCACCATGCGCGCAACATAGCGCGCCACCGCCCCCGACGGGGCGCTTCGCCACGCAACGCGGCGACCCCGTCTGCCACGCCCTGCGAGACGGACAGCTGCGTCGTTCAGACGACGTTCACGTCGTCTTGCCACAATGTCCGCGTGGACACCACCGATCTGGACCTGCCTGCGGTCGAGAACCCCTCGTCGCCCGACGAGTTCGACGTCGACCCGCCGTACGAGCCCGTCGACGACGCGCTGCCGGCCGACCGGTTCCTCGACCGGGAGCTGTCGTGGATCGCGTTCAACGCCCGCGTGCTGGAGCTCGCCCAGGACCCCCACCTACCGCTGCTCGAGCGGGTGCGGTTCCTGTCGATCTTCGGCAGCAACCTCGACGAGTTCTTCATGGTCCGCATCGCCGGCCTCAAGCGCCGCATCGCGGCCGGCGTGGCGGTGCCGTCCGCGAGCGGCTTCCACCCCAAGGACGTGCTCGCCAACAGCCTCGAGGCCAGCCACCGTCTGATGGTCGAGCAGGCGCGGACCTTCGTCGACGACGTCGTGCCCGCGCTCGCCGACGCCGGCATCCACCTCGTCCGCTGGGACGACCTCGACGCGCAGGAGCGCGAGGAGGTCGCCGCCACCTACCGCGAGCGCGTCTTCCCGGTGCTCACCCCGCTGGCCGTCGACCCCGCCCACCCGTTCCCGTACATCTCGGGCCTATCGCTGAACCTCGCCCTCGTCCTGCGCAACCCCGAGACCGGCAAGCAGCACTTCGCGCGGGTGAAGGTGCCGCCGATCATCGACCGCTGGATGGTCACGAGCGCCGGCCGCCACGTGCCCCTCGAGGACGTCATCGCCGCGCACCTCGACCTGCTGTTCCCGGGCATGGAGATCGTCGCCCACCACGTCTTCCGCGTGACCCGCAACGAGGACCTCGAGGTCGAGGAGGACGACGCGGAGAACCTCCTCAAGGCGCTCGAGAAGGAGCTGCTGCGCCGTCGCTTCGGCCCGCCGGTGCGCCTGGAGGTCGAGGAGTCGATCGACGAGGAGGTGCTCGACCTGCTCGTCACCGAGCTCGGCATCCGCCACGGCGAGGTCTTCCGCCTGCAGGGTCCGCTCGACCTGCGCAGCCTCGGCGAGATCGCCGACCTGGACCGTCCGGAGCTCAAGTTCGACCCGTTCGTGCCCGGCACCCACGAGCACCTGGCCGAGGTCGAGACCGCCAGCCCGGCCGACCTGTTCGGCACGCTGCGTCGGCGCGACGTCCTCGTGCACCACCCGTACGACTCGTTCGCCACCAGCGTGCAGAGGTTCATCGAGCAGGCCGCCGCCGACCCGCACGTGCTCGCGATCAAGCAGACCCTCTACCGCACGTCGGGCGACTCGCCCATCATCGACTCGCTCGTCGACGCCGCCCGCGCCGGCAAGCAGGTGCTCGTGCTGGTCGAGATCAAGGCGCGCTTCGACGAGCAGGCCAACATCCGCTGGGCCCGCAAGCTCGAGCGCGCCGGCTGCCACGTCGTGTACGGCCTCGTCGGCCTGAAGACGCACTGCAAGCTGGCGCTGGTCGTCCGCGCGGAGCCCGACGGCCTGCGCCGCTACGCCCACCTCGGCACCGGCAACTACAACCCGAAGACGGCCCGCCTGTACGAGGACTTCGGGCTCCTCACGAGCGACCCGGACATCACGAACGACCTGCTCGAGCTGTTCAACTCGCTGTCCGGGTTCGCGCAGCAGGGCGACTACCGGAGCCTCATGGTGGCGCCGTCGGGCCTGCGCGAGGGTCTGCTCGAGCGCATCCACCAGGAGATCGCCCATCACCGCGCCGGCCGACCCGCAGGGATCGCGTTCAAGGTGAACTCGCTCGTCGACGAGGCCGTCATCGACGGGCTGTACGAGGCGTCGCGCGCGGGCGTGCCCGTGCGCCTGGTCATCCGCGGGATCTGCACCCTGCGTCCGGGCGTGCCGGGGCTGAGCGAGAACATCGAGGTCCGCAGCGTCCTCGGTCGCTTCCTCGAGCACAGCCGCGTGTACTGGTTCGGCGGCGGAGGCGAGCCGGAGGCCTGGATCGGGTCGGCCGACCTGATGCACCGCAACCTCGACCGTCGCGTCGAGGTGCTGGTGCGGGTGCCGAGCGAGGAGCACACGCAGGTGCTCGGCGACCTGCTCGAGCGCATGGCCGACGACGAGACCAGCTCCTGGCACCTCGGCGCCGACGGCACCTGGACCCGCCACCCCTCGGGCCGCGACGTCCAGGCCGAGCTCATCGCCCGCGCGAGGAAGCGCCGCAGCCGCCTCTCCTGACAGCACCGCGTCACCCGACCCCCAGCGTCTGCGTGGGGTGGTCTCGATACGTCACCTCACGTCTCGTCCCTCGGCGGAGGCGACTACTCGACCAGCGGAACCCACCGCTGGTCGAGTAGCGGCACGCGCGACGAAGGAGCGCCGTGCCGCGTATCGAGACCACCCGGCAACGGCCCAGCGCGAGCCGGCTCCCAGCGAACGCCCAGAGTGGTCTCGATACACCTCCCCTCGCTGGCGCTCGTGGAGGCACTCGACCAGCGGAGGGTTCCGCTGGTCGAGTAGCAGGGACGAGCGTGCGAAGTCCCTGCGTATCGAGACCACCCGGCAACGGCCCAGCGCGAGCCGACCCCCAGCGAACGCTTGGAGTGGTCTCGATACGCCACCGCCAGCTCCTTCGTCGCAGCGTCGTCTACTCGACCAGCGGAGGGTTCTGCTGGTCGTCAGCAGGCGGCGAAGAGGAGGGCGCCGGTGCCGAGCATGAGGACGGTGCCGTCGGCGGAGCGGTCGAAGGACAGGCTCACGGTGGCCTGGTCGACCGCGACCTCCGGGTCGCGCAGCTCGTCCTCGACCTGGCCGGAGCGTCCGACGAACGGACCCGTGGCGAGCCGTTCGCGCACCGGCGCCTGACGACGCGCACGGGCTGTAGACGTAGCCGGCGAGCCGTCCGGCGCGCGCCTGGGCGGCCTCCGCCTGGTCCGCCGACTCGGCCGGGACGGCCGCGTCCTCGCACCCGAGCGAGCCGGCCTGCAGCAGCACCGTGTCGGCGTCCGCCAGCGGCGCGGCCGTGTCGACAGCGCGACGCACCGACGTCAGTGCGGGCGCGCGACCCGTCGCGGCACGGACGACCTTCTCGACCGCGGCGGAGTCCGACCCCGCGACCAGCAGCCCGGCGCGCCGCAGGAGCCGCACGTCGGCGAGCTGGTCGCCCAACCCGGTCGTCCCCAGCACCTCCGCCGACGCGGTCCAGCGCCCGCCGCCCGCGTCGGCGAAGCCGGCGCGCCGGAAGCCCGCCTCGAGCCGGCTCCAGGACAGGTCCGGACCTGGCGCGACGACGAGCACGCCCGCAGCCGTCGGGTCCTGCACGTACGCCTCCCACGCCACGTCGTCGCTCGACCAGCCGAGCGCGTTCGGGACGGCGTCGCCGAGGTCGTCGAGCACCGACCGGGTGGTGAGGTCGCGCGCGCCGGGGTCGTCCGAGCCGACGTCGCGGATGCGCTGCCAGTCGGTGAGGCCGAGCACGGTCGTGCCCGCAGGGGCGGCAGCGAGGGCGGCAGCGAGCGGGCTGCGCACCTCCGCCCGGGCGGTGCCCGAGACCCACCAGCCCGCGGCGATCACGACGGCCAGCACCACGACCGCGACCAGCGGGTCGCGCACCCGTCGGAGCACCGCACACCTCCTCGCGCATCGGCCCGTCACCGTCCGGACACCTAGGACGTGAACAATACGAGGCATGGCACGTGAACGTCCGCTGACCGCCGCCGGAGCCGTCACCTGGAGGCGCTGCGCGCCGCGTCCGGGCTCGTCGGGGAAGCGGGGCGTCGAGGTGCTCCTCGTCCACCGTCCGCGCTATGACGACTGGACCTTCCCCAAGGGCAAGCCGGACCCGGGCGAGGACCTCGTCGCCACCGCCGTGCGCGAGGTGGCGGAGGAGACCGCCCAGCTCGTCCGGCTCGGCCACCCGCTCCCCGACACCCGCTACCGCGTGGCCGGCGGCCCGAAGCGGGTGAGCTACTGGGCGGCCCGCGTGGTCGGCGAGACCGCGACGCCCTTCACGCCGAACCGCGAGATCGACGACCTGCGCTGGGTGCGCCCGGGCGACGCCCGCAGGCTGCTCAGCTACGAGCACGACCTCGACCTCCTCGACGCGTTCCTGGCCCTGCGTGACGTGAAGGCGCACCGGACCCGCACGCTCGTGGTGGTGCGTCACGGGAAGGCGAAGGCGCGTGAGCACTGGCGTCGCGACGACCTGCTGCGTCCCCTCACGCCGAGCGGTCGTGGCCGGGCCGACGCCCTCGTGCCGCTGCTCGAGGCCTATGGCGTGCGCCGGGTCGTGTCGAGCCCGGCGCGACGCTGCGTCGACACCGTCGCGCCCTACGCCGAGCACCACGGTCTCGAGCTGCGGCACGACGCCCGGCTGTCGGAGGAGACGACCGAGGACGACGTGCGTCGCGCGGTCGCCGACGTGCTCGCGGAGAAGTCGCCGGCCGTCGTCTGCGGACACCGGCCGACCCTGCCGTGGGTCTTCGAGGCCCTCGGGCTGGACGCTCCGGAGCTGGCTCCGGGCGAGGGCGTGGTGCTGCATCTGCGTCGAGGCGTGGTCGTCGCAGATGAACCGTTGGGGAGACCTGCATCACCCCGCTGACCTGCGACGGGAGCCCATCCTTCGCTCGTCGTTCACCCTGCGTTCACCCACGGAGGACCCCCGATACACCTCTGCTCCTTAGCGTCGCCGACGACAGAAGCCTGTGATCATCGAAGGGACACCCCCTGTGAACCGCACCACGCTGCGCGTCGCCGCCCCCGCGGCGCTCGCCCTCACCCTCGCTCTCGGACTCTCCGCCTGCGGCGCGTCCAACGAGGGCGGCTCGGGCTCCGGCTCCGACTCCTCGCTCTCCGGCACCCTCAACGGCGCCGGCGCCAGCTCGCAGGAGGCCGCCGTCGACGCCTGGACCGCCGCGTTCCAGACCGCCAACAGCGACGTGACCGTCAACTACGACCCGGCCGGCTCCGGCGCGGGCCGCGAGCAGTTCATCGCCGGCGGTGTCGACTTCGCCGGCTCCGACGCCTACCTGGACGACGACGAGCTCGCGCAGGCCAAGGAGCGTTGCAACGGTCCGGTCGTCGAGGTCCCCACCTACGTCAGCCCGATCGCGGTCATCTACAACCTCGACGGCGTCGACGACCTGCAGCTCTCCCCCGCCACCATCGGCGGCATCTTCGAGGGCAAGATCACCAAGTGGAACGACGCGGCCATCAAGGCCGACAACCCCGACGCCACGCTCCCGGACACCGACATCACGCCGGTGCACCGCTCGGACGACTCGGGCACCACGAAGAACTTCACCGCCTACCTCGACGCCGCCTCCGGTGGCTCGTGGACCGGCGGCGAGGTCGAGACCTGGCCGATCAAGGGTGGCGAGGCCGCCCAGGGCACGTCGGGCGTCGTCCAGTCCGTCACCAACGGCTCCGGCACGATCGGCTACGCCGACGAGTCGCAGGCCGGCGACCTCGACAAGGCCAAGGTGAAGGTCGGCGACGAGTACACCGAGGTCACCCCCGAGGCCGCCGCCAAGGTGCTCGACACCGCCACGCAGGTCGAGGGCCGCGACGCCACCGACATCGCGCTCGACATCGACCGCAAGACGGAGGAGTCCGGGGTCTACCCGATCGTCCTCGTGTCGTACATGATCGGTTGTGAGTCCTACGACGACGCCGCCAAGGCCGACCTCGTCAAGGGCTGGCTCGAGTACGTCACCAGCGAGGAGGGTCAGAAGGAGGCCGCCGACAAGGCCGGCTCCGCCCCGCTGACGTCGGAGTTCTCGGGCAAGGTCGCCGAGGCCGTCAAGGCCATCAAGGCCGCCAGCTGATCGGATCCGGTCCCCGCCGCCTGTCCCTTCGAGGGCAGGGGCGGGGACCGGACCTGCTCCACCACCACCCCTCCAAGCACTGGGAAGGACCGTCGTGACCTCGCAGCTCGCCCCCGAGCCCGCCAAGGCCCGCCGAACCCCGACGCGCCCCGGCGACCGAGTGTTCTTCGGCATCTCCTTCGGCGCCGCCCTCGTCATCCTGCTGACGCTCGCGGGCGTCGCCATCTTCCTGACGGCCGAGGGCATCCCCGGCGTCACCGCCTCGGCCGACGAGGTGAAGAGCGGGCTCTCGTTCCCCGCGTACGTCGGCCCCCTGATCTACGGCACGCTCCTCGCGGCCGTCATCGCGCTCGTGCTGGCCGTCCCCGTGGCGATCGGGGTGGCGCTGTTCATCTCCCACTTCTCGCCGCGTCGGCTCAGCGCGGTCTTCGGGTACGTGATCGACCTGCTCGCGGCCGTGCCCAGCGTCGTCTACGGCGCCTGGGGCATCATCTTCCTCGCGCCGACGATCGTGCCGTTCTACCGCTGGCTGTTCGAGAACCTGGGCTTCATCCCGCTGTTCGCGGGCCCGCCGTCGGCCACCGGCAGCACGATCCTCACCGCCGGCATCGTGCTCGCGATCATGGTCCTGCCGATCGTGACCGCCATCTGCCGCGAGATCTTCCTGCAGACGCCGCGCCTGCACCAGGAGGCCGCGCTCGCGCTCGGCGCGACCCGCTGGGAGATGGTCCGCATGGCCGTCTTCCCCTACGCACGCTCGGGCATCGTCTCGGCGTCCATGCTGGGTCTCGGCCGCGCGCTGGGCGAGACCATGGCCGTCGCCATGGTGCTGTCGCCCGCGCTGGTCGTCACCCCGAACCTCATCAGCTCGACCAACCCGAACACCATCGCGTCCAACATCGCGCTCAGCTTCCCCGAGGCCAGCGGACTCACGGTCAACGCGCTGATCGCCTCCGGCCTCGTCCTGTTCGTCATCACCTTCGCCGTCAACTTCGCCGCCCGCGCGATCGTCGACCGGCGCAAGGACTTCTCGGGAGCCGGGCATCGCCGCCACCGTCGCGGTGCTGGGTGCCCTGAGCAGCCTCGGCATCGTCCGCGGTGTGCTGCTGGGCTGGCTGCTCACGTTCGCGCTGCCGATCTGGTCGCGCGTCGTCGAGGGCTCCCGCAAGGCGACCGACCGGCTCGTCACGCTGCTCGTCTACTCGGCGTTCGGCCTCGCGCTCATCCCGCTCGGCAGCATCATCTGGACCGTCTTCTCGCGCGGCCTGTCGGTGATGTCGGGCGAGTTCCTGACCTTCTCGATGCGCAACGTCGTCGGCGAGGGCGGCGGCATCTACCACGCGATCATGGGCACCCTGCTGATCACCGGGGCCGCGACCCTGATCAGCGTCCCGATCGGCCTGTTCACGGCGATCTACATCGTCGAGTACGGCGACGGGAACCGGGTCTCCAAGGGCATCCGCTTCCTCGTCGACGTGATGACCGGCATCCCGTCGATCGTGGCCGGTCTGTTCGCCTACGCCCTGTTCGTCCTGTTCTTCGGCGAGGGCGTCCGCATGGGCATCGGCGGCTCGGTGGCCCTCTCGGTGCTGATGATCCCGGTGGTCGTCCGCTCGAGCGAGGAGATGCTGAAGCTTGTGCCGAACGAGCTGCGCGAGGCGTCGCTCGCGCTGGGTGTGCCCCAGTGGCGCACGATCGCCAAGGTCGTGGTGCCGACGGCACTCGCCGGTATCGTCACCGGTGTGACCCTCGCGATCGCGCGCGTGATCGGCGAGACCGCTCCCCTGCTGATCATCGCCGGCGCCACGGACTCCACGAACTTCAACCTGTTCGACGGACGCATGGCCACCCTGCCGGTGTTCGCCTACACCTCCATCCGCTTCCCGGGCGTCCCCCCGGAGTTCAGCATCGACCGAGGGTGGGGCGCCGCGCTCACGCTGCTCGTCATCGTCATGCTGCTGAACCTCGTCGCCCGGCTCGTGTCCTTCTTCTTCTCTCCCAAGGGCGAAAGGTAAACCCCGATGGCCAAGAGCATCGACGTCTCCGACCTCAACATCTACTACGGCGACTTCCTCGCCGTGGAGGGCGTCAACATCGCCATCCCGGCGCGGTCCGTGACCGCCTTCATCGGCCCGTCGGGCTGCGGCAAGTCGACCTTCCTGCGGTCGCTGAACCGCATGCACGAGGTCATCCCCGGCGCGCACGTGCAGGGCAAGGTGCTGATCGACGGCGAGGACCTCTACGCCGACGAGATGGACCCGGTGAACGTGCGTCGCATGGTCGGCATGGTCTTCCAGCGTCCGAACCCGTTCCCGACGATGTCGATCTACGACAACGTCCTCGCGGGCCAGAAGCTGAACAGCAAGCGGATGAAGAAGTCCGAGTCCGACGCGATCGTCGAGCGCTCGCTGCGCAGTGCCGGCCTGTGGGCCGAGGTGAAGGACCGTCTCTCGCGTCCCGGCTCGGGCCTGTCGGGCGGTCAGCAGCAGCGTCTGTGCATCGCGCGGGCCATCTCGGTGGAGCCCGAGGTGCTGCTCATGGACGAGCCGTGCTCGGCCCTCGACCCGATCTCGACGAGCGTCATCGAGGACCTGATCCACGAGCTCAAGGAGAAGTACACGATCGTCATCGTCACCCACAACATGCAGCAGGCTGCGCGGGTGTCGGACGAGACGGCGTTCTTCAACCTCTCCGGTGTCGGCAAGCCCGGCAAGCTGGTCGAGTCGGGCCGGACGGAGAAGATCTTCTCCAACCCCGACGAGGAGGCCACCGAGGCCTACATCCAGGGTCGGTTTGGCTGACCCCGACGGGCGCTCAGCGCCCGAGCGGGTCAGCCAGGTCGAGTGGTGCGCGCCGAAGGCGCCTCGCTATATCGAGACCTAGGAAGAGTCCAGACCCCCGCAAGCCCACGACGCCCGCTCCCCCTCCCGGGAGCGGGCGTCGTCGCGTGTGGGGGAGCAGATTCCCAGGTCGACCTGGGAATCTCCCACTTGGCACGGTTTCCTCAGCCGCGCACGGAAAGCAAGCCGTGCACATCACCGATTCCCAGGTCGACCTGGGAATCTTCCACAGGGCGCCAGCTAGGGGAGGAAGAGGCGGGCGACGAAGTAGAACGCGGCCGCCACGCCGGCGGCGGCCGGGATGGTGACGATCCAGGCGGTGACGATGCCCTTGGCCACGCCCCACCGGACGGCGCTGAACCGCTTGGTGGCGCCGGAGCCCATGATCGCCGAGGTGATCGTGTGGGTCGTCGAGACGGGGGCGTGCAGGCCGATGGCCATGACGTACAGGACGGTCGCGGCCACGCCCTCGGCGGCGAAGCCGCGGGGCGGGTCGAGGTCGATGATGCGACGGCCGAGGGTGCGCATGATGCGCCAGCCGCCGGAGTAGGTGCCAGCCGCGATGGCGGAGGCGGCGGCGACGATGACCCACAGGGGCACGTCGGAGCCGTCTTCGAACCCGCCGGCGACCAGGGCGAGGACGATGACGCCCATCGTCTTCTGCGCGTCCTGCAGACCGTGGCCGAGCGACATGCCCGCGGCGGAGACGGTCTGCGCGTGCCGAAAGCCGCGGCTGACCTTGCCGGGGTTGGCGCGCCGGAAGATCCACATGATGGCGGTCATCAGGGCGAACGCCCCGACGAAGCCGATGAGCGGCGAGGCGACCATCGGGATGGCGACCTTCTCCACCAGCGTGCCCCAGTCGACGGTCGTCGACGACGCCGCACCGGCACCGACGATGCCTCCGATGAGGGCGTGCGACGACGACGACGGGATGCCGAAGTACCAGGTGATGAGGTTCCAGGTGATGGCGCCGACGAGCGCGGCGAGCACGATCGTCAGGCCGTGGGCGCGGTCGATGGACACGCCCGACGACACCTGGGAGTCGATGTCGATGATGCCTTGGATGGTCTGCGCGACGCCCACGCCGAGCAGCGCACCGACGAAGTTGAGGACGGCGGCCATGGCCAGCGCGATGCGCGGTGTGAGGGCGCGCGTGGAGATCGAGGTGGCGATCGCGTTGGCGGCGTCGTGGAACCCGTTCGTGTAGTCGAAGACGAGCGCGATGACGACGACGGCGATCACCATCGCCAGGACGAGGTCCATGGCTCAGGACTCCTTGACGGCGATCTGCTCCACCGTGTTGGCGACCGACTCGAGTGCGTCGATGGCGTGCTCCAGGGAGTCGACGACGTCCTTGAGCTTGAGCACCTCGAGCGACTTGTAGCCGCCGCCGAAGAGGTCGGCGAGGATGCGTCGGTAGGAGCGGTCGCCCTGGTTCTCGAGCCGGTTGATCTCGATCCAGTACTCCTCGAGGTCCTTCATGGTGCGCAGGCGCGGCATGGCCTCGGCGGTGAGCTGGCAGGCGCGCTGGAGCACCTCGACCTGCGCGGCCAACTGCGCGGGCAGCTCCTTGATCTCGTAGAGCCCGATGAGGTCGACGGTCTCCTCCATGAAGTCCATGACGTCGTCGAGGCTGCTCGCGAGGCGGTAGATGTCCTCACGGTCGAACGGGGTCACGAACGTGGAGTTGACCCGCTTGACGATCTTGTGGGTCGTCTCGTCGGCCTGGTGCTCGGCGTCGCGCATCTGCTCGGCGAGGGCGGTGCGGTCGACGTCGGGGTCGAGCACCTGCGCGAGCAGGTTGGCCCCGTCGACCAGGTGCGACGCCGACTCGGCGAAGAGGTCGTAGAAGGTGGTCTCCACCGGACGGATGCGGAATCGCACTCCAAGGCTCCTGTCGGGTCGGTTCAAGCCGAGACAACTGTAGGTGCTGGCGTTCACCGGGTGTCAATCGGCTGGACTCCCGAGAACGGGTCAGTGGACGTCGAGGCCGAGGAACGCGTCGATCTCCGCCTGCGACATGGGCGTCTCGCGCCCGGACGCGGCGATGATGAGCCGGCTGGTCAGCTCGATCTCGTCGAGCACGTCGTCGTCACGGAGACGATCGTCGAGGGGCTCGAGCACGAGAAGCTCCACTGCTGGCAGGGGTGGGGAACCGCCGGGGGACGGTGCTTCCAGGGTAACGCGCCGTCTTACCTGTCGGGCCGGCTTCGCACGATTGGGGCGCCCGCCCCACGTCCCGTCCCGACGCTGGCAGACTGGGCCTCGCCAGGGCCTCTAGCTCAACTGGCAGAGCAGCGGACTTTTAATCCGCGGGTTGTGGGTTCGAGTCCCACGGGGCCTACCGATGCCGTCGTTCTCGTCGCGCCCGAAGCGGATCCGGCGCGGCGAGGCCGAACCGAGAGCGCCCCTGCTCTGTCGTCCGGCGACGACGCAACGCGCGACGCGGAAGTGCGGGATGGTTGTTCCATGGAGATCGAGGCCTTGGGTCGCGCAGGGAACGTCCAGCTGGCTCGAGACCTCGGACGGAAGTTTCCCGGACTGTTGATCCAAGGAGACACGTTGCGGATCTTGCTCTCCGACTTGGAGGAAGAAGCCCCGGAGAGCTTCGCACTAGAGACCGTCCGGGACTGGATAGCCACGTACGAGGAGCTCATGGCTCAGCGTGGCCTGAGACTGCCGTACTGATCGGCGACGACACGACGGCAGGTGAGCGGTCGACCGCGCTCGCCGCTCCGATCGCCGAGGCGCGGAACTCCGCCGACGAGCACCTGCTCAACGCCCAGCTCGAGCCGGGCACCTTCCCGCGCCGCGGACGTCGCGGACGGAATCACTGCACCTGCGACCAGTCCATGGCGAGGACGTCGTCGATCACTGCGACGTACTGGGAGCGGTCGAAGCGGGCGGACCAGACCTCGGCGTTGTAACCGGCGAACGGCTCGTACGTGACCTGCCAGCCGATCTCGCGCCACTCGACCGCGTCGTCACCGACGACGACCTCGGTCGTCAGCGCGCCGCAGTCCAGGTCCCCGCAGGGGCACTCGAGGAGCACGACGCGACCGTCCTCGAATGCGGGTCCGAAGGGCGCCCACGGCGTCCCCTGACGCCCGAGCAACCGGTCGAGTCGGGTGCGTTCGAAGCGCGGGACGAACGTCGGCAGATCGGAGCGGTCACCGCGCAGACGCAGCAGCAGCTCGCGCCGCTGGTCCTCGTCCGCCGCAGCGTAGAGGGGCGTCGTCGAGGTGGGGTCGCCGACGATCTCCCCGAGAGGAACTCCGTTGATCGTCCACTCCAGGACTGCCGTCGCAGACTCGTCCTGTCGCGAACGCTGGTCGCCGTCGAGGAGTGCGACGCGACTCGTCTGCACGCCCAGTCGATCCATGACCGAAGGCTAGGGCTCACCGGCCTGCGTCGCACCCACCGGACCGAACGCTCGCCACGGCCAAGACCGCGTACCGCCGCAGGACAGCTGCCGTCATTGACAAGAAGCGTCGGACGCGGCCATCCTGGTCGGTTGCCTCAGCCGAGGGGACGGCGCGCGGCTGTCTGTCGCCCGCCCTCATCTCGTGAACGAGGTCGACACATGTCCAGGAGAGCTCGACGGTCGGCCCGCCGAAACCCGACGTACGTCCCGCCACTGCGGTTCTGGGTCGGTCCCAGCGGTGAGATCGGCTACCCGCCCGACCTGGCGGGCTGGCCCGCGCCGCGCTCGTCAGGTCCAGCACAGCCCGCGCTCCCCCGCACCGAGGTCACCGGTGTGGAACCAGGGTCGCTGGCGGACGCTGCGGCCAGCGGCGACCGGCCGACCACCTCCTGCCCGACGGCAGCCAGCCGTACACCCACCACCTCCGCATCGAGCACTTCGCCTACACCTTCGTCCCCGTCCCGACCCTGACGCTGGTGCTGCCCCCGTCGTCGGACGACGGCCCGTCGACGCGGGTGCGATTCGTCGACGCGGTGGTGACCGACTGGACGACCGAGGCGAGCTACTCCCCCGACGACCCGAACGACGAGCTGTGCGAGCTCCGGTGGGACGGGTGGCGGACGTTCCTCCTCGACTTCCTGAGCTTCAAGATCATCGTTCGCGCGGGCCGTCTCGACGTCGAGGTGATCGAGTAAGCCCCGGCGAGCTGGCTGCGCACCGCCACCACCGTTCGAGCAACACGTCTCTCGTCGTGCCACCCGGCTGAGTGCCGTCGAGGTCAGCCGGCTCGGGTGCGACGGGCGTTGGTGCGTCGGGTGCGCAGGGTGCGGTGGGTCTGGTGCGTGTCGGGGTCGATGGTGAAGAACCCCTGGTGCACCGCTGCGTGACATCTCGGACAGAGCCCGATGAGGTTGGCGAGGTCGGTGGGGCCGCCGTCGGACCAGTACTCGATGTGGTGGACGTGGACGACGGGTCCGTGGCAGCCGGGTCCGGCGCAGGTGCCGCCTTGTGATGTGGTGGACGTGGACGACGGGTCCGTGGCAGCCGGGTCCGGCGCAGGTGCCGCCTTGTCGGTTGACGACGGCTTTTCGTTGGTGGGGTGTGGCGAGGCGGTGGGTGCGGCCGACGTCGAGGACGGTGTGCTTGCCGGCGGTGAGGATGGGGGTGATGTCGCTGTCGCAGAGCATCTGCTGCAGCTGCGTGGGGCCGATGGTGCCGAAGCCGGCGAGCTCGGCGGTGGCGGTCTCGGGGTTGTGAGCGAGGTCTTCGAGGTCGGCGGTGAGGGTGACGTGGGGTCGGACGCCCTTGTCCTGGGGCAGACCAGAGTCGAGGATCCCGGTGAGGAGCTGGTCGAGGGCGGTGACCCGGCGGATGCTGGCGGGTCGGTCGTCCTCGGCGCAGGTGGGTGCGGAGAGGGACTGCAGGACGGTCTTGAGCTTGGTGCCGGTGTCGAAGGGCAGGAACCCGGTGACGGCGACGCCGTCGCCGACGACGGAGACCTTGAGGTCGTGCTGGTCCATGCCCTTGATCCAGGCCTCGTCGAGGTCGTCGGGGTGGGCGGTGGCGCGCAACTTCTTGACGGCTTGACGCACGGTCGTGGGTGCCGCGTGGGTGGCCAGGTCGAGCAGTGGGTTCATGCACTGCTCGACGACCATGGGGTCGATGTGCTTGGCGGCGTAGGTGAACGCGTCGACGTGGTCCAGGGAGACGGCACCCTCGACGGCCAGTGACTCCAGGTCGGGCATGTCCCGCAGGGTCCGACTGGAGCGGACCAGCTGGCCCGCCTGTCTGCCGTCGAGGTGCAGCTGGTCACGCAGCCAGTTCTTCAGGCTCGAGCAACCCTCGGCCTCGAAGTCGCGGTGCTCGTCGACCTCCGCGACCAGGACCACCTTCTCCGCGTCGATCGCGTT
>NZ_LUNF01000213.1:0-6700 GCF_001626145.1 Aeromicrobium sp. REDSEA-S32_B7 | reverse complement strand
GCCCCAGACCGGAACAAGACCCAGCAGCTCGACGTTCAGCCGCACCGCCGAGCGCGCCACGACGTCGCCTCCCCCGCCGGCGAGCAGCTCCACCGCGGGGTCCTCGCCGTCGTCGGTGACCGGCGGCAGCTCGCTGCCCTCCAGCCGCGCCGTGGCGACCGCACCGAGCAGGAGCGAGCGGGCCGTGTCCTCCGGCGTCGTGCGCCGCAGGCCACGGTCGCGCAGCAGGGCGTCGATGCCGTCGCGCGTCGCCGCGAACGCCGAGGGCACCCCCTCGAGGGACGCCGCGGGCAGGAACGGGTCGACGGGCTCTGACACGCCCCGAAGCGTACCGAGCGGACGTCCGCGGACCGGTAGCCTGCGGGTGTGAGCGAGCTGTTCGACCAGGCGGCACGGTCCGCCCCCGGCACCGACGAGGCGCACGACCGCCTCGTCAAGTGGCTGGTGGGCGACCGCCTCGCGTGCGTGCTGCTGCTCGAGGACTCCTCGCTCGCCTTCCGGCTCGCCGAGCAGGGGCACGAGGTCGTGGTCGCGGGCGAGGACGTGCGCACCGTCCGCTCGCCCGACGTGCTCTACGTGCGCACCGTCGGTCCCCGCCTGCCGTTCGTGGCCGACGCGTTCGACGCGGTGGTCACGCCACAGCTGCACGACGACCAGACCGTGCTGGCCGAGCAGGCCCGCGTGCTGCGCGCCGGCGGGGTGCTCTCGAGCCTCGCGCGCGACCACGACGAGACGCTGCCGTGGGTCCGGCGCCTGCGCGAGGTGGCGGGACGTCGGCCGGCGCCGCCCGCCCCGGCCACCGGCACGGTCGAGGCCTCCGGGCTCTTCCACCCCCTCGAGACGACCGAGCACGCCACGTGGGAGGAGCTCGACCTCCCCGCGCTGCTGCAGTACGCCCGCGAGACCGGACGCCAGCCCGTCGAGGACGCGACGCTGTCGCGCGTGCGGGAGCTGTTCGACCAGAACACCGCGCAGAGCGGCAGCCTGCGGCTGCGTCACCTGCTGCGCGGCACGCGGGCCCGCGTGCGCAAGGAGCCGCGCTCGCAGGGACCCCAGCCGCCGGACACGCTGCTGCTCGAGCTGCGGTGAGCCCCCTCCTCGCGGCCCTGCTCGGCGTCCTGCTGGGCGGGCTCGGCCACGCCGTGCTGCGTCGGCGCCGCCTGCGCGGCACCCCGCTCGGGTCGCCCGAGGAGCGCGCCACCTACGAGGCGCTGCACCGCACCGCCCTGGCGGCACCGGCCCTGCGGCAGGGGCTCGACCGCTCCAGCGCCCTCGAGACCCTGCCCCACGTGCGCGCCCTGCTCGGCACGCCGACGGTGGGTCTGACCGACACCACCACGCACCTTGCCTGGGACGGACCCGACGACCCGACCGACCCGGGTCTGGCCGACGTCGTCGCGGCGACGTTGCGCACCGGCCGCACCCAGGCCGCCGGGCCGGCCGTCGCCGCTCCCCTCGTGGTCGACGAACGGGTCATCGGCGCACTCGTCGTGGTGGCCGAGCAGCCGTCGGCCGGGCTGCTGCGGGCGACCGCCGAGGTCGCCGCGTGGATGTCGGGCCAGCTCGAGCTGGCCGAGCTCGACAAGTCCCGCACCGCGCTCATGGCGGCCGAGCTGCGGGCGCTGCGCGCGCAGATCTCGCCGCACTTCGTCTACAACTCCCTCGGTGCGATCGCGTCGTTCGTGCGCACCGACCCCGAGCGGGCGCGCGAGCTCCTGCTCGAGTTCGCCGACTTCACGCGCTACTCCTTCCGCCAGCACGGCGACTTCACGACCCTGGCCGAGGAGCTGCGCTCGATCGAGCGCTACCTGGTGCTCGAGAAGGCACGCTTCGGCGACCGTCTGCGCGTGGTCACCCGGGTGGCGCCGGAGGTGCTCAACGTCCGGCTCCCGTTCCTGGCCGTCCAGCCGCTGGTCGAGAACGCCGTGCGGCACGGCCTGGAGGGGCAGCAGGGGGCCGGCACCGTCACCCTCGTGGCCCTCGACGAGGGCGCCGACTGCGTCATCTCCATCGAGGACGACGGCGTGGGCAGCGACCCCGAGACGGTCCGGGCCGTGCTGTCGGGCGACACGTCGTCGGCGTCCGTGGGCCTGGCGAACGTCGACGAGCGGCTGCGCACGGTCTACGGCAACGACCGGGGCATCGTGGTCGAGACCGCCCCGGGGCTGGGCACGAAGGTCACGTTGCGGATCCCCAAGTTCGCACCCCCGTGACCTTCGGCGTCCACGACGGTTGATGGGGGCGAAGGTCCACGTGGGAGGAGCAACATGGCAGTGCGCGGTGCGGGGTACGCGGTCAGGCGGGTGCGTCAGTCGTTCACGCACTTCCGCAACGGGCCCCAGCTGCTGCTGGCGATGGCCCGGGGCGGCGAGGTGACGTTCCGGACCCGCTCGGGCCTCACGATCCACACGCCGAACTCCCCCGGCGCCCGGTTCCCCGTCTACGAGATCACGGCCGACGACGTGTACCGCGTCGACGAGCTGCTGGCCGGGCTGCGTCCCGACTTCGTCGCGATCGACGTCGGCGCCCACATCGGCAGCTTCTCGACGGCGGTCTGCGCCCGCGCGCCCCGCGCGACCGTGCACGCGTACGAGGCGTCGCCCTCGACGGCGGCCTGGACGCGCCGCAACGCCGAGGCCAACGGCTTCGCCGACCGGCTGCACGTGCACGCCGAGGCCGTCTCCGACCACCGCGGCACGCTGCGCTTCGTCGACAACGGCGAGGCCAGCGCCCACAACGGCATGACCGCGCCCGACGGGCTCGGGGGCGAGGTCGAGGTGCCGTGCGTGACCTTCGCCGACGCGCACGCCGCGGCCGGCGGACGGGTCGACCTGCTCAAGAGCGACGCCGAAGGTGCCGAGTACGGCTACATCCTCGGCAGCGACCCCGCTCTCTGGGCCGACGTGCAGCGGGTCGTCATGGAGTACCACCCCGTCGAGGGGTACGCCCTGGCCGACCTCGTCACCTACCTCGCGGGCGTCGGGCTCGACCTCGTGCGGGACGAGCCGTCGCCGGACAAGCCCGGCCTCGGGAACGCCTGGTTCGCCCGCGCCGCATGACCCGGCTCCCCCCGGCCCTGATGCCGCTGTGGCCCGTGGCCAAGCGGGCCCACCGTGCCGCGACCCGCACCGTGGGCCTGGCGGCCCGTGCCGTCGGCGACGGTGGTCCGCGGTCGGTGCCCGTACGGGTCAGCCCGACGTCGCGCGCCACGGCCGCGGCCGAGCCCGACCACGTCCGTCTGCACCCCGTCGGTCCCCCGCTGGACCTGCTGCGCCCCCTCCCCGCCGGCCGGCCGGGAGGCCTGCGCTTCTGGGACGACGTGCGCGTCCTGCGCCGGCCCCCGCGATCGGTCCTCGAGGTCGAGGGCGGACGTCTGGTCGGCGAGGCCGCGGCGACCATCACGCCCGCAGGCACGCTGGACCGCGAGACCAGCCCGTACTTCGGCATCCGGCGCCCCACCGAGCACCCGGTGCACCTGCGGCTGCGCTACCCCGAGCCGGAGCACGTCGCCGGCACGGTCGTCTCGCTCGCGTCGCACGCCTCGGCGCGCAACTACTACCACTCGCTGATGGACGCGCTGCCGCGGTGGGGGCTCCTGCAGGAGCTGTTCCCCGACGTGCGCCCCGACCGCGTCGTCGTCGGCCACACGACCCGCTGGGACCGTCAGCTCGTGGCCATGGTCGGGCTCGACGCGCTGCCGCTCGTGGAGCCCACCCACGCCCTGCACCTGCGCGCCGACCGGCTCCTCGTGCCGGCGATCGACAACCAGACCACGCTCGCGCCCCCGTGGGTCAGCGCGTGGCTGCGCACCCACCTGCCGGCCCGCGACGTCCGCGACAAGCCGCGTCGGCTGTACGTCACGCGCGGCGACCGCCCGAACACCCGCCGCTACGTGCAGGAGGACGCGCTGCTGCCGCACCTGGAGCGCCAGGGCTTCGTGCGGGTCGACCCCGGCACGATGAGCGTGCAGGAGCAGATCGACCACTTCGCCGCCGCCGAGGTCGTCGTCGCCCCGCACGGCGCCGGGCTCGTGAACCTGACGTTCGCCCCGCCCGGGGTCCGCGTGCTCGAGCTGTTCGCGCCGCGCTACCTCAACCCCGGCTACTGGGCGATCGTCGACAACGTCCCCGACTCGCGCTACCGCTACGTCGTGGCGGAGCCGGTCGACCGGCTGCGGTCCGAGCGCGCCATGCAGGGCGTGCAGGACGACGTCGACCTCCCCGCCGACGTGGTGCTGGAGGAGCTCGAGCACCTGCTGGCGCAGGACGCCGACGGACAGGAGGCCCCGGGTCGCACCGACGCCGGGCAGGATGGGACCGAGCACCCTCGGTCCCCGGAGAGAGGCACCCCGTGACGAAGCGCGCGCTGATCACCGGCATCACCGGTCAGGACGGTTCGTACCTGGCCGAGCTGCTGCTGGGCAAGGGCTATGAGGTCCATGGTCTGATCCGTCGGGCGTCGACGTTCAACACGTCGCGCATCGACCACCTGTACCAGGACCCGCACGTGGACGGCACGAAGCTGTTCCTGCACTATGGCGACCAGTCCGACGGGGCCCGGCTGGTGTCGTTGATGTACGAGATCGCGCCCGATGAGGTCTACAACCTCGCGGCGCAGTCGCACGTGCGGGTCTCCTTCGACGAGCCCGAGCACACCGCCGACACGACCGGCACGGGCACGGTGCGGCTGCTGGAGGCGGTCCGCGCGGCCGGGATCCGCCCGCGGTTCTACCAGGCCTCCTCCAGCGAGCTGTACGGCGCGACCCCGCCGCCGCAGGACGAGGACACGCCCTTCTACCCGCGCTCGCCGTACGCGGCGGCGAAGCTGTACTCCTACTGGATCACCAAGAACTACCGCGAGGCCTACGACATGTTCGCGGTCAACGGGATCTTGTTCAACCACGAGTCGCCCCGCCGCGGCGAGACGT
This sequence comes from Aeromicrobium sp. REDSEA-S32_B7, assembly GCF_001626145.1. Lineage (NCBI taxonomy): Bacteria > Bacillati > Actinomycetota > Actinomycetes > Propionibacteriales > Nocardioidaceae > Aeromicrobium > Aeromicrobium sp. REDSEA-S32_B7. Next base: position 1,773 of record NZ_LUNF01000213.1, on the reverse strand, counting down.
TCGTGACCCGCAAGATCACCCGCGCGGTCGCCGCGATCAAGGCCGGCCGCCAGGACCTGCTCTACATGGGCAACCTCGACGCCGTGCGCGACTGGGGCTACGCCGCGGAGTACGTCGAGGGCATGTGGCGCATGCTGCAGGCCGACGAGCCCGAGGACTTCGTCCTGGCCACCGGCGTCGGGATCACCGTGCGCGACTTCCTGCAGATCTCCTTCGAGCACGCCGGCCTGGACTGGGAGAAGCACGTCCGCTTCGACGAGCGCTACCTGCGCCCCACCGAGGTCGACGCGCTCATCGGCGACCCCGCCAAGGCCGCCAAGAAGCTCGACTGGGTCCCCACCGTCGACGGCCGCGAGCTCGCCCGCCTCATGGTCGAGGCCGACGTCGAGGCCCTCACCCACGAGGGCACCCCCTGGCACGACGAGGTCAGGCTCGCCTCCTGGGGCACCGCATGAGCCTGCGCACCAGCGACGACGTCGACCACACCCCCGGCCCCCTCGACCGCGACGCCACCTTCTACGTCGCCGGGCACGCCGGCATGGTCGGCTCGGCCCTCGTACGACGACTCCAGGCCGCAGGGTTCACCGACGTCGTCGGACGCACCTCCGCCGAGCTCGACCTCACCGACCGCGACGCCGTCCACGCGTTCTTCGAGACCACCCGCCCCACCTACGTCGCCCTCGCCGCGGCCAAGGTCGGCGGGATCCTCGCCAACGACACCTACCCCGTGGACTTCCTCAGCGTGAACCTGCAGATCCAGGTCAACGTCATGGACGCCGCGCTCGCCACCGGCGTCCAGCGCCTGGTCTTCCTCGGCTCCTCCTGCATCTACCCCAAGCACGCCCCCCAACCCATCACCGAGGACGCCCTGCTCACCGGCCACCTCGAACCCACCAACGACGCCTACGCCATCGCCAAGATCGCCGGCATCCTGCACGTGCAGTCCGTGCGCCGCCAGCACGGCCTGCCCTGGATCTCCGCGATGCCCACCAACCTCTACGGACCGAACGACAACTTCTCCCCCACCGGCTCCCACGTCCTGCCCGCCCTCATCCGCCGCTACCACGAAGCCACCCGCGACGGCGCCACCGAGGTCACCAACTGGGGCACCGGCACCCCCCGCCGCGAGCTCCTGCACGTCGACGACCTCGCCGACGCCGTCCTGCACCTCCTGGAGCACCACGACGGACCCCAGCAGGTCAACGTCGGCACCGGCACCGACGTCACCATCGCCGAGATCGCCGCCACCGTCGCCGAGGTCACCGGCTACACCGGCACCACCACCTGGGACACCACCAAGCCCGACGGCACCCCCCAGAAGCTCCTCGACGTCACCCAGCTCGCCCACACCGGCTGGACCGCCCGCACCAGCCTGCGCGACGGCCTCGCCGCCACCTACACCTGGTACCTCCAGAACGCCGACCACCTCCGCTCATGACCTCCTCCCTGTCCGACGACCTCTGGGCCACGGTGCAGGCGTCGGTGCCGGTGCTCTGCGTCGACGTCGTCCCGGTGCGGGGCGAGGGCGACGGCCACCAGGTCGGGCTGATCCGTCGGCGGTTCGCGGACACCGGCGCCCCCGTGTGGTGCCACCTCGGCGGGCGCGTCCGTCACGGCGAGACGACCGACGAGGCGCTCGTCCGCCACGTGCACGACACGCTCGTGGGTGCCGAGCTGGAGCTGCCCACCGACCCGCAGCCCCACCACGTCGTGCAGTGGTTCCCTCCGGACGTGCGCACGGGTGACACGTACGGTCGCGACCCGCGCAAGCAC
>NZ_LUNF01000212.1:0-7591 GCF_001626145.1 Aeromicrobium sp. REDSEA-S32_B7 | reverse complement strand
GCACCGCGGCACCGTCGCGCGGGCAGGCCAGCACCGCAACCCCGCGGTGCTCGGGCAGCAGCCGAGAGAGGCGGGTGGCGCCGACGTGCCCGTCGGCGCCACCCAGGGCGGACCAGCGCACGCCCTCGACCCGTTCGGCGCCGAGGACGAGGTCGACGCCGGCTCCCCTGGTGTCGGCGTCGACCAGCACCGGCCGATGACCACGACGTGCCGCCTCGAGCGCGACTGCGGTGGCCAGCGTCGACGCACCCGCTCCGCCCACCGCTCCGACGACGGCGAGGCTGGCTGCCTCGCCGTCGCCGTCGAGCAGCGCACCGAGCCGGTCGAGCACGACCGGCTCGTCGCGCGCGTCGAGGACGGCCTCCGCGCCGAGCGCCACCGCGTGGCGCCACAGAGCCCCGCCCGGGCCGCCGACCAGGACCTCCGCGCCGCCACGGCGTCCGACGCGACCTCGGGGGTGACGCCCACGGCCGCGCACCAGCGCAGCGCGTCGTCCAGCGCGTCGGGGTCGGCCGTGGCCACGAGCAGGGGCGCGGTGTCCATGACGTCCACGCAACCAGCGGGCGCCGGCCGGCGGAAGCCTGCCCCGCCCTGCCTGTGGACGGACGGACGCCGCACGACGCACCGGCGTGCGCACCTGTGGACGACGCTTGCGCGAGCGGGCCTATCCTGGCCGGGTGAGCCCCCGTTCGGCCGCGTTCTTCGACCTGGACAAGACGATCATCGCCCGGTCCAGCGCCCTGGCCTTCAGCAAGCCGTTCTTCGAGGGCGGGCTGCTGACCCGGCGCGCCGTGCTCCGCAGCGCCTACGCGAACTTCATGTTCGGTCTCAACGGCGCCGACCACGACCAGCTGGAGAAGATGCGCCAGCAGATGACGTCGCTCATCGCCGGGTGGGACGTGGAGGTCGTGCGCGACGCCGTGCGCCGCACGCTCCGCGACGTCATCGACCCCATCGTGTACGCCGAGGCCGTCGACCTCGTCCAGCACCACCAGCGGGCCGGGCGCGACGTCGTCATCGTCTCCGCGTCGGGCTCGGAGGTCGTCGGTCCGGTCGGCGAGCTGCTGGGCGTGCACGACGTCATCGCCACCCGGTTGGTCGAGCGCGACGGTCGCTACACCGGCGAGGTCGACTTCTACGCCTACGGCCCGCACAAGGCGACGGCCATGCGCCGGCTCGCCGAGGAGCGCGGCTACGACCTCGACGCCTGCTTCGCCTACTCCGACTCCGAGACCGACGTGCCGATGCTCGAGGCCGTCGGCCACCCGTTCGCCGTCAACCCCGACAAGGCGCTGCGCCGGATCGCCGTCGAGCGCGAGTGGCCGGTGCTGGTGTTCGACCGTCCGGTCGCGCTGCGCAGCCGCCTGGGACTGCACAGCACGACGGGCCGCGCGTTCTGGGCCCTGGTCGGGGCCGGCGCCGCCGTGGGCACCGCGCTGCTGGTGCAGCGAGGGCTGCGCACCCGCCGCGCGCCCGGCCGGTGGCCGCTCGTGCGCTCGTGAAACCGGGCACGTGAGGTTACGTCCGCGTAGGGGTTCCGTCGTCCCGTCGGCAGGCGTAGAAAAGGACGCAGCAGGACAACTCCACAGACGGCCCAGCACCCAGTACCCACGCGGCGATCACCCGTCCCACTGGGTTGTCGAGCCTCCGGGACACCCGTCACCGCCGGCGGACCCGGGCCGACGATACGGAACTGCACGCCTGGTAGCTGATGCGATGCTGGACCCCCTGGACGGCGCCACCTACCCCGGTGGCGCCGTCCTCCTGAGTCAGCGCGGACGTCGGCTCAGCCGGCGGCGGGCAGCGGGTCGCGCGAGAACCACGCGAGTCCGAATCCCGGTCCGCCGGTCTCGTGACGCACGAGGGAGAGCCCGGCGGCCTCGAGGAAGGTCCGCAGCTCGCCGAAGTCGTGGTCGTCGGAGTGGTGGTACTCCATGACGACGCGCCGCACCCCGGACCAGAGCGCCGGGTCGGACTCGAGCACGATGCCGTACTCGGCGCCCTCGGCGTCCATCTTGATCAGGTCGACGCGTCCGCCGGAGGCCGCGAAGGCGTCGGCGATGCTCTCGCAGGCCACCTCGATCTCGGTGGCGCCCGACTCCCCCAGGTGCAGGACGCCGTTGTGGCCGCTGCCGGGTCCGTTGTCGGCCATGACGAGCGTGCCCGCCCGCGCCCCCACGGCGGCGCGGTGGACCGTGATCCGGTCGCCGAGACGGTTGGACTCGACGTTGCGGACCGTGTAGGCGCCCGTGGAGGGGGTCGGCTCGTAGGAGTGCACCGACGCACCCGGGAACCGTCGCACCAGGTCGGTGGAGAAGCAGCCGATGTGCGCGCCGATGTCGACCACGTGCACGTCGTCGGGCAGACCCTGCGCGAACCAGTCGAGCGAGTACTCGTCCTCGGCGAACACCTCGTAGACGGGCACCCGGGCGCCGGGGGCGTTGGGGCAGTGGATGGTCAGGCCGTCGACCTCGAAGGCCAGCTCGTCGGCGCCGGTCGCCATGTGGCGCAGCACCGTCCAGCCGTTGTCGAACACCGAGACCGTCTGACGGGTGCGGCGGGCCACCCAGGTGGCGCGGTCGAGGACGGTCATGGGGCCTCCGGTGATGTCGGGATGGGGAGGGGGTCGTCCGACGCGACGTCCGCGTCGGCGCTGGCCCGGTCGACGGCGAACGCCGCCGACGCGAGGAACGGGAGGGCGAGGACCGCCCAGACGTAGCGGTCCCAGAGGATCGTCGTCATGAAGCCGATCATCAGGTAGCCCAGGCAGGGCAGGACGAGGAGCCCGCCGACGCGGTCGAGGCTGAGCGAGCGGACCACCGTCGAGCCCAGCATGACCACGAAGAACGCGAAGCCGACGATGCCGACGGCGGCCGCGACCTGCAGGTAGATGTTGTGCGCCTTGAGCACGTCGGACAGGCCGTTGCCGAGGATCGGGTGGCTGAGGAAGACCTCCCACGCCTCGCGGGCGATCACCTCGCGCTCGGCGTTGGAGCCCTGCGAGGACCCGCCGCCGAGCAGACGCCCCAGGGCGTTGTCGCTGGCGGCCAGGTTCGAGATGTTCACGCCGACGTAGTACAGCGGCACCAGGCCCAGCCCGAAGAGGGTCAGCGCGACGGTGACCGAGCGGCTGACCAGCACCCAGAGCACGAGCACCGCTCCCGCCGCCACGAGTGCCGCACGGCTCCCGCTGATCCACACGCCCCATGCGCAGACCGCCGTCGCGGCCACGACCGCCGGTCGCCATCCGCGTGGCACAGCGGCCAGCAGGAACGGCAGCAGGGCGATCGCGAGCATCGCGCACAGGCCCATGACGTTCGGGTGCGTCGAGTACCCGATGCGACGACCACCGTCGCCGACGCCGCCGACCGTGTAGGCGGCCACGACGTTCGCGACGTTCCCGGCGACGTAGGCCAGCGCGAGCGAGACGACCACGGCGCGCGGCGGCCGCCATGCCATGTAGAAGATGGGGAGCAGCAGCGCCCCGACCACCAGGCGCAGCAGGTTGTTCAGGCTGGTCCCCGGGTCGGCCGCCAGGGCCGACGTGAACAGGCTCACCACGACGAAGGCCGCCCCGGCCCCGAGGAAGAGCGGGTCGATGACCAGCCGCCGACCGATGAGCACCGGCACGAGCGCGAACACGCCGAGCAGCAGGATGATGTCGGACGTCGACGCGAACGCCAGGGCCGCGACGGGGCGCAGGTTGTCGAGCGGCGACAGCGCCGTGCCGAGCACCAGGAAGCCGATGGCGGCGCCCTCGAAGCCCACGACGGCGAGCACCGCCACGCCGGTGAGGACGAGCAGGAGCACGACGCCGACCACCACGGACGACGCCGCCCGCGGCACGAGCAGCACGACGGCGAGGCCCGTGACGATGGCGGGCACCGCCGAGCGGACCTGCTCCACCCACTCGGGGCGCAGCGTCCCGTTCGACCGCTGCCGCGTCACGCCGCTCATGCCTGGGTGCCCACCCTGCTCACCGCCGGACGCGTCGTCCGCGCGTCGTGAGGCCGCGGAGCTTCTCCTCGACCACGGCGGCGCGCGGCTCCGGCTCGGGCTCCGCCTGCGGGGAGTAGCCGTACCCGTAGCCGTGGCCGTACCCGTAGCCGTAGCCGTCCGCGTCGCCCGAACGGCGCGGGGTGCGGTTCAGGACCGTGCCGAAGAGACGACCACCGATCGTCTGGATGCGGCCGACGGCGAGGCGCAGCTGCTCGCGGGTCGTGGAGCCGTGGCGGACCAGCAGCAGCACACCGTCGACCTCGGGCAGCAGGATCGAGGCGTCGGCGACCGGCAGCATCGGCGGCGCGTCGATGATGACCGCGTCGTACTGCTCACGGACCCGCGTGAGGAGGTCGCGCATGGCCTGCGTGTCGAGCACCTCCGCCGGGTTCGGCGGGGCGGGGCCGGTGCCCATGAAGCTGATGCCGCTGACGTGCGGCTGCGTCGCCTCCTCCAGCGACGTGCGGCCGACGAGGACCGTGACGACGCCGACGGAGTTCTCGAGCCCCAGCAGCTCGGCGACGTTGGGGTTGCGCATGTCGGCGTCGATGAGCAGCACCGAGCGGCCCGACTGCGCCATCGACAGCGCCAGGTTCGTGGCGACCAGCGTCTTGCCCTCGTTCGGCAGCGCGCTGGAGACGAGGATCGCGTGGCTCTCGCCGTCGATGTCGGAGAACTGCAGGTTCGTGCGCAGCACGCGGAACGCCTCGGCCAGGCTGCCGCCGGTCTCCGTCATGAGCGGCGTGCGCTTGACGAGCGGGTCGAAGGGCAGCGTCGCGAGGACGGCCTGCTCGCTGATCCGCTCGACGTCCTGCCGCGACTTGACCGTGCGGTCGAAGAGGTCGCGCAGCAGGGCCCCAACGATCGCCAGGAACAGGCTCACGAGCAGGCCGATGCCGATGTTGAGCGGGATGTTCGGCGACACGGGGACGTCGCTGATGCTCGGCTCGGCGGCGATGCGGGCGGCGATGGCGGGCGCCTCGTCGCGGATCGACGGACGCTCCAGCTGCTCGACGAGGTCGACGAGCTGGTCGGCCGTGGCACCGGCGATGCGCTGCGCACCCTCGGGCGTGTCGGCCGTGACCTGCAGGTCGATGGTCTGGGTGTTGGTGATGACCGTCGCCGACACGTGCTTCTCGAGGTCCTCGACCGACTCGTCGAGGTTCAGGTCGTCGACGACGCGCTGCAGCAGCGACGGGTCGGTCGCGAGCTCGGCGTACGACGCGACGCGCTGGGTGACGATGAACGAGGCCGCGTACTCCGCCGAGCCGCCCGACGGCGTCGAGATGAAGACCTTCACGGACGAGCCGTACTGCGGCGAGGACAGCAGCACCACGGCGACCGTGATGATCGCCCCCACCACGAACGTGACGGTGCTGAAGATCCAGCGCGCGCGCAGGGCGCCGACGAACTGCCGCAGGTCCACGGCTCTCCCTCCTGCTCCCGCCCTCGGCGGGTCGATGCGAAGTCTAGGCCAGCGACCATCTCTCCCTCGGCCCTTCTCGCGTTCCAACGACGCGGCGGCGTCCGGGTCACGGCACAGGTGGCGGCCCGGGTGACGTACAGGTCGGGGTACGTGTCTGCGGCGTTCGTCACGCACCCACCCGTAACGTCCTCGCGCCCGGTCGTTGTACAGGCGTACGGACACACGCCGCGGCCGACGTCGCGGGCGACTTCCCACGGAGGGCGGACGAGGCATGACGGTTCTGGTGACGGGTGCGGGCGGCTTCATCGGCGGACATCTCGCCGCCGACCTGCTGGCACAGGGCCTGCAGGTCCGCGCGGTCGACAAGAAGCCGGTCGAGGAGTGGTACCAGGTCCCCGCCGACGCCGAGAACGTCGTCGCCGACTGCTCCGACATGGGCGACGCGCACAAGATGGCCGTGGGCACGCAGGCGATCTACAACCTCGCCGCCGACATGGGCGGCATGGGCTTCATCGAGAACAACAAGGCCGAGTGCATGCTGTCGGTGCTGACCAGCACCAACATGCTCGTCGCCGCGCGCGACGCCGGCACGGAGCAGTTCTTCTACAGCAGCTCGGCCTGCGTCTACAACGGCACCAAGCAGACCGACCCCGACGTCACCGCCCTCAAGGAGTCCGACGCCTACCCGGCGGACCCGGAGGACGGCTACGGCTGGGAGAAGCTGTTCAGCGAGCGCATGGCGCGCCACTTCCGCGAGGACTTCGGCCTGCACACCCGCGTCGCCCGCTACCACAACGTCTACGGCCCCGAGGGCACGTTCGAGGGCGGCCGCGAGAAGGCCCCCGCGGCACTGTCGCGCAAGATCGCGTGGGCCAAGCTCACCGGCGAGCACACGATCGACGTGTGGGGCGACGGCGAGCAGAGCCGCAGCTTCATGTACATCGACGACTGCGTCCGCGGCACCCAGGAGATCCTGAAGGGCGACAACGTGGAGCCGGTCAACCTGGGCTCCTCCGAGCTCGTCACCATCAACCAGATGATCGGCATCCTCGAGGACATCGCCGGCATCACCGTGCAGAAGCAGCACGACCTGAGCGCCCCGCAGGGCGTCCGCGGTCGCAACAGCGACAACACGATGTTCCACGAGCTGTACGGCTGGGAGCCGTCGATCTCCCTGCGCGACGGCCTGGAGAAGACGTACGCCTGGATCTACGACCAGCTGGCTCCGCGGGTCTGACGGGCTTCTCGTCGACCTGCGGGTGCGCTGGCGGGGGTCCTCGTCGACCTGCGGCTGCGCTGGCGCGGTTCTCGTTCGGGTGGGGCTGCGTCGGCGCGGCTTGCTGCTCGGGTGGGGCTGCGTCGGCGCGGCTTCGCGCTCGGGTGGGGCTGCGTCCGCGCGGCTCAGTGTGGGTGTGGTCTCCGAAGGGCCTCGACCGGGCGGCTGGCGGGCGCGCTGGTCTGGGGTCTCGGGCTGTGGCTCGCGTCGGACGCAAGGATCTGCGTTCGTGCGTAGGACTCCAAGGCTGCTGCGTTTCCTACGGGATCCCGTCGCCAACGCAGAAGCGTTCGATCCCGGGCGCGTGAATGGCGAATCGTGGGTGCCCTTGAGGGTGGGGTGGGCACCGCTCGACCCTCAACACCAACCCGCAGCCCGAGATCCCGGACCAGTGCGCCACCCAGCCGCCCGGTCGAGGCCCTTGCGGAGCGCAGGACGAGTCGAAGCCGCGCCAGCGCAGCCCCACCCGTGCAGAGAGCCGCGCCGACGCAGCCGCAGGACACCAAGAAGCCGCGCCGGCGCAGCCGCAGGTCACCAAGAAGCCGCGCCGACGCAGCCCCAGGACAAGGACAGCAGCAGGCAGAGCCTCAGCGCCGACCCTGCGCGACCGGGGACGCCTCGGCGCCGCGCGCCTGGGCCTGGGAGGCGTACTGGAGCCACTGCTGGATGCCGGTGGCGTCGCCGCGGGCGTAAGCGGTGAGGGCGGCGGCGTAGCCGGCGGGCTCGGCGGCGTGGCCGGCCTCGGGGACGACGACGGAGGCGGGGTCGACGCCCTTCACGACGAGCACGAGACGCTCGGCCGCGCGGGCGACCATGCCGCCGTGCGCGGCGAACGCGCCCGACGTGGCCACCTCGGCGTGCACGAGGGCGGCGACGACGAGCCCCGGGGC
>NZ_LUNF01000211.1:0-8786 GCF_001626145.1 Aeromicrobium sp. REDSEA-S32_B7 | reverse complement strand
GCACCACCGGGGCCAGGGAGCAGACAGGAGCCAAGCATGTCCGACGAACCTCACGGCGACGCCACGACGAACGACGTTCCCGACTCGGATGTGGACGAGATGGACGACGAAGGCTACGACGAGCCGCTGATCGCCGAACCGCCGCACCCGATCAACTGGAACCTGCTGAGTGCCGAGGACGCCGAGGCCGAGTGGTTGGAACTCAACCGCTGGGTGGACTGGCTGCGCCACACCTACGGGCTCCACGCCTCCGTGATCCCGCCGGCCTGGCACATGCACCCCGAGCTGCTGTGGGAGCTGAGCGCGCTGCACCTGCACTGGCTCTGCGCCTACGACCCCGACCAGAACGGCAGCGCACCGCTCGGCTGGCACCGCGACTTCGCCGACGCCCGGCAGCGGCTCCGAGAATGGGTCGCCGCCTCTGGCACCCGTCTCGACCGCGACCGCCCCACCAGGCAGACTGTCTGGCCCGGGGAGGAACCCCGCGACCCCATCGAGGACATCCCGATCATCGACCGCGACGCCGAGTTCGTGGAGTTCGTCATGGCCGACGTCCAAGCCCGCCGCGAAGCCGAGGAAGCGTTCTACCGCGACCTCGACCCTGGCACTGGAGAAGTGTTTTGAGCGACAAGACCGAGGCGCTGGTCGTCACGCCGCTGCTGGATAGTCGCGAGGTCGCCGCGTACTTGAAGGTGTCGGAGTCCACGCTGTCGCGGTGGCGCTCGGCCGGGACCGGGCCGCCGTTCCTGCGGCTGGGCGGGATCGCCCGGTACCGGCTCGATGCCGTGGACCGCTGGCTGGGCGAGCTGGAACACGATCATGCCCCGGAGAGCTGAGCCGCAGCCGACCGCCGAGCCCAAGCCGGTCCCGCCGATCGGCGTGAAGGTCTCCACGGACATGGAGCGCCGCTCCTACGGCATTCGTGCCCGCGCCCGGTGGACCGACCCGACCACCAAGCGCCGGGTGATCCGATCGGAGATCGTGCGCGACGAAGCGGCTGCGCACGCCTTCTTCGACCAGCTCCGCAACTCCTCGACCAAGGGCATGGATGTGTCCATGACGCTGCTGGAGTTCGTCACTTCCATCGGCGACCGGTGGGCGCGTGGCCTGGATCCGACGTCCACCGGCGAGACCTACGGGTACGGGCTGAAGCTACGGGTGCTGCCCGCGCTCGGGCACTTGCCGGTCACCCAGATCACCGCCGGCATCATCGACCGCACCATCGATGAGTGGGAACAGCGCCACGGCGCCTCGACCATCAAGAACACCATCGCCCCGCTCGTGCGGGTGCTCGATGAAGCCGTGCGGGACGGGCTGATCCAGATCAACCCCGCGAAGAACCGCGCCAAGCGAAGCCTGAACCGCAACGCCTTTCGCGGACAGGCAGCCAAACACGCCTCCCCGCGGGCGCACGCCATCCCGGACATGAAGACCCTCAATCGCCTCGCACGCGCATGCGGGAAGGTCCATCAGTCCTACAGCGACTTCGTGATGCTCGCCGCGCTGCTCGCGGCCCGATCCTCGGAGGTGTCCGGGTTGCAAGTAGGGGACGTCGACTTCGCCAAGAACCTCGTGGTGATCCGCCGGCAGGTGTTCCCCGGCAAGGGCGGGCTGGTCACCAAGCCGACCAAGAGCCGCAAAGAACGCCGCGTGCCGATCCTCGAACCGCTCCGCCCCGTGCTGGAACGCCTCACCGACGGCAAGAAGCCCGAGGACTCGGTGCTGGTCGGCCCGAAGGGCGGCTACCTCACCACCGCGACCGTCCGCGACGCCACCAACTGGGACGGCATCGTCGCGAAGCTCGGCCTGCCTGACCTCACCCGGCACGGGCTGCGCCACACCGGGGCGACCTGGATGGCCGACGCAGGCATCCCGCTGCACGTCCTCCAAGACATCCTCGGACACGCCTCAATGGAGACCACCCGCGGCTACCTACACCCCGACGACCGCCACCTCGCGTCGGCGGCCGAGCAGGCCAACGCCTTCCTCTCCGCCGCCGGACAGCGCAAGTACGCCCAGCGCGGAAGCACCCCGTCCAGGGGCCTGTGATGCACGCCCACACCGGCGCGAACACCCCCGGAACCGTTCTGGTCCCCTTTTGGTCCCCTTATCCACAGGAAGCAGATTCGAGGCACTCCGTTCGTCTGCAGGCGACCGCCGGCGAGAGCGTTGGGGGACCAGAGGGGGACCACGAAAAACGGCCATCGGACAAGATGAAGCCCAGGCGAGAAACCTAGTCTCACCTGGGCTTTTACGTCGGGCTGACAGGATTTGAACCTGCGACCCCCTGACCCCCAGTCAGGTGCGCTACCAAGCTGCGCCACAGCCCGTGGCATCGATTTTCAGTTGTTCGGGCCGACCAGAGCGGGGTAAACCCCTTAACCCCCAGTCAGGTGCGCTACCAAGCTGCGCTACAGCCCGAACAACCTGAGCCAGCCTACCGTACGCGCTCGCCGCGACCCCACCTGGCCTCAGGCGTTCGTGAGGGGCAGGGCGCGGCGGCTCGTGAAGCGACGCGGGGCGTCGTCGACGGGGTCGGTGAAGGCGAGCTCGTGGGCCAGGAGCTGCAACGGGGTGGTCATGTCGTCGACCGCGACGTCGAGCACGTCGGGGTACAGCGGGTCGCCGACGATCGGCACGCCGAGCCCGCAGAGGTGCAGGCGCAGCTGGTGGGTGCGGCCGGTCTCGGGGCGGAGGCGGTACACGGCCTCGTCGCCCCGGACCTCCTGCAGCTCCACGTGCGTCACCGCGTTCACGGGGGCGTCCGGCACGACCTCGGCGCGCAGCGTCCCACGGTCCTTGCGCACGTGGTCGCGCACGGTCGTCGGCAGCTCCAGGGACGGGTCGTAGGGCGCGAGGGCGAGGTACGTCTTGCGCATCGCGCGCTCGGCGAACAGCTGCTGGTACGCGCCGCGCCACCGCCGTTCCTTCACCAGCACCAGCACGCCCGACGTCACGCGGTCCAGACGGTGCGCGGGCGTCAGCTCCGGCAGGTCGAGGCTGTCGCGCAGCCGCACCGTGACGCTCTGGCGCACGTGCCGTCCGCGCGGGATCGTCGCCAGGAACGGCGGCTTGTCGACCACCAGCAGCCGCTCGTCCTCGTGCAGCACGTCGATCGTGCCCGGCACCTCCGGCTCGTCGCGCAGCGCACGGTGGAACCACACGAACGTGTGCGGACGGTAGGGCTCCTCACCCGTGAGCGGCGTCCCGTCGTCGAGCACGAACCGACCCTCGGCGAGCAGCTCCTCGACCCCGACGCGCTCGGGCAGCTTCTGGCGCAACCAGGCGCCCATGGTCGGGGCGGGCGAGGGCCGGGTGCGGTCGTGGTCGGGCGTGCGCACCCAGGCGGCGCCGAGCCCGTGGCGCGGCGGCAGGGGCGAACGCGGCGGCACGAGCCCGTCCCGTCAGCGCTTGCGCTTCTCGCGCGGACGCTGCTGGATGTGGATCGGCGTGCCGACGAAGCCGAACTCCTCGCGCAGCCGACGCTCGACGAAGCGCACGTAGCCCGCCTCCAGCTTCCCCGACGTGAAGAGGATGAACGTCGGCGGAGCGGTCGAGGCCTGCGTGCCGAAGAGGATCTTGGCCTGCTTGCCGCCGCGCACCGGGTGCGGGTGCTCGGCGACGAGCCGCCCGAGGAAGGAGTTCAGCGCGCCCGTGCCGATGCGCGTCTCCCAGCCCTCGAGGGCGGCGTCGAGCGCGCGCACGAGCCGGTCGACGTGCCAGCCGGTGCGGGCGGCGATGTTGATGCGCGGGGCCCACTGCACCTGCACGAGCTCGCGCTCGATCTCGCGCTCCAGGTAGTAGCGGCGCTCCTCGTCGACCTTGTCCCACTTGTTGAACGCGACGACGAGGGCGCGGCCGGTCTCGGCGACCGAGGAGACGATGCGGATGTCCTGCTCGGTGAACGGCATGCTCGCGTCGACGATGACGACGGCGACCTCGGCGCGCTCGATCGCCGTCGACGTGCGCAGGCTCGCGTAGTACTCATGCCCCGACGCCTCGCGGACCCGGCGGCGGATGCCGGCGGTGTCGATGAAGCGCCACTCGCGTCCGCCGAGCTCCACCAGCTCGTCGACGGGGTCGACGGTCGTGCCGGACGCGTCGTCGACGACGACCCGGTACTCCCCCGCGAGCTGGTTCAGCAGGCTCGACTTGCCCACGTTGGGCTTGCCGACGATGGCGACCCGGCGCGGACCGCCGATCTCGGACTCCCGCTCCTCGGGCGCGTCGGGCAGCGCGGCGAGGACGGCGTCGAGCATGTCGCCGCTGCCGCGACCGTGCAGCGCGGAGACGGGGTACGGCTCGCCGAGCCCCAGGTTCCAGAGCGACGCCGCCTCGAGCTCGCCCCGCTGGTCGTCGACCTTGTTCGCTGCCAGGACCACGGGCTTCTTCGCCGCGCGCAGGATCCGCACGACCGCCTCGTCGGCGTCGGTGATGCCGACCGTGGCGTCGACGACGAAGAGGACGGCGTCGGCGGCCTGCACGGCCACCTCGGCCTGCGCGGCGATCCGCTCCGCGAGCCCGCGGGCGTCGGGGTCCCAGCCGCCCGTGTCGACCACGGTGAAGGCCTTGCCGTTCCACTCCGCGTCGTAGGGCACGCGGTCGCGGGTGACGCCGGGGACGTCCTCGACGACGGCCTCGCGGCGGCCGATGATGCGGTTGACGAGCGTCGACTTGCCGACGTTGGGCCGTCCGATGACCGCCAGGACGGGCAGGGGCGCGTCGCCGCGCGGCGCGGTGGACTCAGACATCGGCAGTTCCTTCGGGCAGGGGGCCGGGCAGCTGCAGGTGCCCGGTGTCCGCGGCCCACTCGACGTGGTGCCGCAGGTGATCGGTGATCCGGCGCCCGACCTCGGCCACGTGGGCCCGGGTGCGGGGCCACGGAACGGGCGCGATCCGTAAGGGTTCACCGTAGACGACGTCGATCCGCGCGCCCCGCGCGGGCCTGCTCTCCGGGTGCCCGCCCGGCGCCCGCGTGCCGAACAGCGCCACCGGCACGACGGGCGCGCCGGAGACCATCGCGAGCCACGCGACGCCGTCCTTCGTCCGCCGCACGTCACCTGCGCCACGCTGACCCTCCGGGTACACGACGACGCACTGGCCGGCCGCGAGCGCACCGGCCGCCGTGCGCAGGGCGCCGACGTCGCGCTCCTCCCGCCGCACCGGGATCTGGCCGGCGAGGCGCAGGACCCGGGCGGTGCGACCCTCGAAGGCCTCCCGCTTGACGAGTGCGTGCGCGTGGCGCGGGGCGCACAGGATGAGCAGCGGGCCGTCGAGCCACCCCACGTGGTTGCTGGCGAGGATGACCGGGCCCGCGACGGGCACGTGGTGCGCGCCGCGCTGGCGCACGTCCCACTGCCGGTGGACGGAGCGGCGCACGACCGGGCGCAGCGACCGCAGTCCCGCCTCCGGCAGGGCACGCGGCGCGTACGCCGGGGCGCCGGCGCCGACCAGGGGCTCGGTCACGTCGTCCGGGCCTCCTCGACCAGCTGCACCACCGCGTCGACGACCTCGTCGAGCGTGAGATGGGTGCCGTCGATCTGCACGGCGCCGTCGGCACGCGTCAGCGGCGACGTGGCGCGGGTGGAGTCGATGGCGTCGCGGGCGGCCAGCGACGCGGCGGTCGCGGCCTCGTCGGCCCCACCTCGCTCCGCCGCCCGACGTGCGGCACGCGCCTGAGCGTCGGCGACGAGGAACACCTTCACCGGGGCGTCGGGAGCCACCGTCGACCCGATGTCGCGACCCTCCACGACGATGCCGCCCGTGGCCTCGGCGATGATCGCGCGCTGCTGGTCGACGAGCATGCTGCGCACCTCAGGCACTGCCGCCACGGGGCTCACGTGGGCGTTCACGTCGTCGTCGCGGACGGCCTCGGAGACGTCGGCGCCGTCGACGGGGATGGTGGGCGACTGCGGGGCGGTACCCGACTCCAGCCGCAGGTCGACCGCGTCACGCGCGATGGCGGCGGGGTCGCCGAGGTCGGTGCCACGCTGCAGCAGCGCCCACGTGACCGCGCGGTACATCGCGCCCGTGTCGAGGTAGGCCAGCGACAGGCGCGTTGCCACGCCTCGTGCCGTGCTGGACTTGCCCGATCCGGACGGACCGTCGACGGCGACGACGAAGGGGGTGCTCACAGGTGCTGGCTCCTCGGAGAGGGGTGGATTGACGAATCAACGGTAGGCGGACCACGCGCGTTCGGTGAGCCGGGCGACGAGCTCGTCGGCACGGTCGGCGGCGACCGCGATCTCGACGAGTCCCACCGGGCGACCGAGCTCGTGGTCGATGCGCAGGTCCTCGATGTTGACGCCCGACTCGCCCACGTGGGCGAACAGGCGCGACAGCGCCCCGGGGGTGTCGGGCACCTGCACGTTGACGACGACCAGCTCGACGGGCTCGCCGCCGTGCTTGCCGGGGATGGCCCGGGTGCCGACGCGACCGGCCTCGAGCACGCCGCCGACCACGTCGCGGTCGCGGAGCGCGTCGATCAGGGTGTCGAGGTCGTCGCGGACGGCCGTGAGCACGGCGCCGATCTCCTCGGCGTTCGTGGTGATGATGTCGCGCCAGAGCGCGGGGTCGCTGCCGGCGACGCGGGTGACGTCGCGCAGCCCCTGGCCCGCCAGGGCGAGGTGCGCGGGCGGCGCGTCCACGAGACGCGCGGCGGTCAGCGTCGACAGCACCTGCGGCACGTGCGACACGAGCGCGACGGCACGGTCGTGCGTGTCGGCGTCCATGACGGTCGGCACGGCGCCCAGCATCACGGCGACCTCCTCGACCAGCCGCACGGCAGCGTCGGTGGCGCCGGCTGCGGGGCGCTCGCTCCCGGCCATCGGGTGGCTGCCCACGTAGCGGTCGAGGCCGGCTCCCCCGGCGACCTCGCGCGCGACGCTGCCCTTGACGCTCGCCACGTCGGTGACGACGGCGGCGGGGTAGGTCTCGAGCGCCTCCCGCACCGCGGCGGCGGTGGCCCGTGGGGGCACCGCGACGACGACGAGCGCCGGGTCGTGCACCGGCTCGGCGCTGCCCGCGCCCCGCTCGACCGCGGCGGCGACGTGCTCGGGGTCGCGGTCGCGCAGGTGGACGTCGATGCCGTGCTCGCGCAGCGCGAGCGCCACGGAAGTGCCGATGAGGCCGCACCCGACGACGAGGGTCGGGGGCAGCGACGTCATGGGGACACGCTATCGAACAGGTCCCCCAGCTCCTCGCGGGTCAGCTCGCGCGAGCGTCCCACCCCGAGACCCCCGAGGTGGATCGGTCCGAACGTCGTGCGCGTCAGCTCCACGACCGGGTGGCCGACGGCGGCGAGCATGCGTCGCACGATCCGGTTGCGCCCCATGTGCAGGTCGAGCTCGACCAGCGAGCGACCACGGGAACGGTCCTTCACGACGAAGCGGTCGACGGCGGCCGGGCCGTCCTCGAGCTCGATGCCGTCGCGCAGCCGCCGCCCCACCGCGTCGCCGACCGCGCCGTCGACGAGGGCGACGTAGGTCTTGGTGAACTCGTACGACGGGTGCGCCAACCGGTGGGCGAGGTCGCCGTCGTTGGTGAGCAGCAGCAGGCCCGAGGTGTCGGTGTCGAGGCGACCCACGTGGAACAGGCGTTCGTCGCGTCCGGCCACGAACTCCGTCAGGTCGCGGCGGCCCTGCTCGTCGGCCATCGACGAGACGACGCCGCGCGGCTTGTTGAGCACGAGGTAGGCGTGGTCCGACGGCGGCGGGATGCGCCGACCGTCGACCCGCACGAGGTCGGTGTGCGGGTCGACCCGGATGCCCATCTGGGTGACGACCTCGCCGTTGACCTCGACCCGGCCGGTCGCCATGAGCTCCTCGCAGCGGCGGCGGCTGCCGACCCCGGCCTGCGCAAGCACCTTCTGCAGGCGGATGCCCTCGGCCTCGCTCACGAGGTCCCCTCCCCCTCGGTCGCGTCCGGGCTGGACGAGTCTGGCGTGGACGAGCCTGGGGTGGACGAGTCTGCGTCGTCGGTGTCGAGCCCGTCGGCGACCTCCGCTGTCGCATCGTCGGAGCCGCTCGGGGGCACGAGGTCGTCCTCCATGTCCTCGATGTCCGGCAGCATCGGCGCGATGTCGGGGAGCTCCGCGAGCGACGCGAGCCCCATCCGCTCGAGGAAGTAGCTGCTGGTCCGGTACAGGTGCGCCCCGCTCTCGGGGTCGGTGCCGGCCTCCTCCAGGAGCCCGCGCGTGACCAGCGTGCGCACCACGCCGTCGACGTTGACACCGCGGATCGCCGAGATCCGCGAGCGGCTCACGGGCTGGCGGTACGCGACGACGGCGAGCGTCTCGAGCGCCGCCTGGGTGAGCCGGGCCTGCTGGCCGTCGAGCACGAACCGCTCGACGGCCGGCGCGAAGGCCTCGCGCGTGAAGTAGCGCCAGCCGCCGCCGACGTGGCGCAGCTCGAAGCCGCGTCCCTGCTCGTCGTACTCGGCTGCCAGCTCGGAGAGCGCGGCCTGCACCTCCACGGGCGGGTGTCCCACCGCCTGCGCGAGGGTCAGGTGGTCGAGGGGCTGGTCGGCGACCATCAGCACCGCCTCCAGCGCCGGACGCAGCGCGAGCAGCTCGAGCTCCAGCTCGTGCGGGCCGCGCAGCGACCCGTCCGTGGGCTGCCCCCCCTGCTCCGCGGGCTGCACCGGCTCGTCGACGGGCGCCTCGGCGGTGCTCGCGTCGGGCGTGGCGTCAGGCATCGTCGTCCTCCGGGATGGTCAGGGCGGGGGTGATCCCGTCGTCGGCGGTGTGACCGTCGAACTCGTCGCCGACGTCGATGTCGACGTCGTCG
>NZ_LUNF01000210.1:0-3038 GCF_001626145.1 Aeromicrobium sp. REDSEA-S32_B7 | reverse complement strand
CTCAACGAGGGGGGCGCCGGGTGGCTCGAGGCACCGGCTGGCAGCCCGGGCAGAAGTACGACGAGCGGTTCATGAAGGCCACGCGCCGGACCGCCCGCCCGCACCGGTCGCAGGGCTCCCCCTCGCGGCCGTAGGCGTGCAACGAGCGGTCGAAGTAGCCCGACTCCCCGTTGACGTTGACGTAGAGCGCGTCGAAGGAGGTGCCACCCTGGGCCAAAGCGTCCAGCATGACGTCGCGCGCGTGCCCGATCAGCTCGACGACCTGGGCGCGGGTGAGCCGGTCGCCGGGCCGCTCGCCGTGGATGCGTGCCCGCCACAGGGCCTCGTCGGCGTAGATGTTGCCGATGCCCGAGACCAGGGCCTGGTCGAGCAGCTGCCGCTTGATCGCCGAGCCGCGGCGGCGCACCCGGGCGACGACGTCGTCGAGGTCGAAGAGCGGGTCGAGCGGGTCTCGGCCGATGTGGGCGATCTCGGGGGGCAGCACCGCTCCCCCGGTCGAGACCATCAGCCCGCCGAACATCCGCTGGTCCACGAAGTGCAGGTGCCGCCCCTCGGCGGCACCGTCGAGACGCAGCCGCACCCGCAGGTGCCTCTCGGGCTCGGCGTCGGCCGGCTGGACCAGCATCTGGCCGCTCATGCCGAGGTGGCACAGCAGGGCGTCCCCGTCGTCGAGGGGCAGCCAGAGGTACTTGCCGCGGCGGCTGGCGCCGGTGATCGTCCGGCCGGCCAGCGCTAGCGCGAAGCCCTCGGGACCGCGAGGATCCCGGCGAACAGGTCGTTCGTGGAGGACGTCGACGGCGACCACGCGGGCGCCGACCACGTGACGCTCGAGGCCGGCGCGGACGACCTCGACCTCGGGGAGCTCGGGCACCGGGGCTCAGTCGCCGCCGGCGGCGCTCGCGGTGTCGCCGGTGGGGGTGGCCGAGGAGTCGCCGGAGGTGGTGCCGAGCTGACCGACGATCTCGCCGTAGGCGGTCTCGGCGGCGGCCTGCTCGGCCTCCTTCTTCGACCGGCCGCTGCCGTTGCCGTAGAGCTGCTCGCCGACGCGGACCTTGGCGGTGAAGGTCTTCATGTGGTCAGGGCCGGAGTCCTCGATGACGTACTCCGGGACGCCGAGGCCGTGCTCGGCGGAGAGCTCCTGCAAGGAGGTCTTCCAGTCCAGCCCGGCCCCCATGGCCGAGGCGGCCTCGATGAGAGGGTCGAAGAGCCGGTGGACCACCTCGGCGGAGGTCGCCATGCCTCCGCCGGAGAGGTGCACCGCCCCGATGACCGCCTCGACGGTGTCGGAGAGGATCGAGGCCTTGTTGCGTCCCCCGGTCGCCTCCTCGCCGCGGCCGAGCTTGACGTGCTCGCCGAGACCGATGCTGCGTCCGACCTCGGCCAGGGCGCGCGCGTTGACCACCGCGGCCCGCAGCTTCGCCAGCCGTCCCTCGGAGAGGTCGGGATGGGTGCGGTAGAGCGTCTCGGTCACGACGACGCCGAGCACCGAGTCACCCAGGAACTCCAGGCGCTCGTTGGTCGGCAGGCCGCCGTTCTCGTAGGCGTAGGACCGATGCGTGAGGGCGCGCTCGAGCAGCTCGGGGTCCAGCTCCGGGTCCCCGAGCGCCGAGCGCAGCCCGCTGTAGTCGTCGATGGTGCCGGTCAGGGCAGCAGGGCCGCTCAGAGGACCTGACGACGGTCGGACCGGGCGCCGTACTGACCGCACTCGCCGCACGCACGGTGCGGGAGGTGCTTGGCACCGCACGCGGGGTTCGCGCAGGTCACCAGGGTCGGGGCGCTGGTCTTCCAGGCCGAACGACGGTGCCGGGTGTTGCTGCGCGACATCTTCCGCTTCGGGACAGCCACTGTTCTCTCCTTGTACCGGGGCCGGGAGGTCCGGCCCAGCTCTGCTTGTCGGGCTCTGCTGGCCGACCCTGCGCTGGCGGGGCCGACTACTGCTGGTCTGGGTCCTGCTGGTCCTGCTGGAGGCCCGCGAGACCGGCCCACCGGGGGTCGATCGGTGCCTCGTGCGCGTGGTCCGGGTCCTCGGCCAGTCGCGCCCCGCAGTCGGGGCACAGACCGGGGCAGTCCGGCTCACACATGGGCTGGAACGGCAGCTCCAGCACCACCGCGTCCCTCAGCTGCGGCTCCAGGTCGACCAGGTCGTCCTGCAGCCTGCTGACCTCGTCGTCCTCGTCGTGGGAGGTCTGGTGCTCGGCGTAGACGTACAGCTCCTGGAACCGCACCTCGACGTCGTCGTCGATGGGTTCCAGGCACCGTGCGCACTCGCCCTCGAGCGCGGCTCGCGCCGTGCCCGTCACCAGGACTCCCTCCATGACCGCCTCGAGCCGCAGGTCGATCTCGACCGGCGAGCCCTCGGGGACACGGAGGACGTCGATGCCCAGATCTGCCGGGGCCGGCACTGTCCGCGACTCCTCACGCTGGGACCCCGGGCGGCGGCCGAGCTCGCGGGTGTCGAGCACGAGCGGCGCTCTCGGGTCCAGGCTGGTCAGGAGATCACTTCCAGGGTCCGGGCACAACAGATCGCGTAGAAGCGTAACCGTCGTGCGGGTGGGCGACAAAACGACGTCGGGGCAGGTCAGCGGTGGAGCGGACTCCCCCGAGGACCGTGGGGCGGTCAGCCCCGCGCGGCGTTGCGTGCGGCGTTCTCGGCGATCCTCTCAGCCAGACGCTCGTGGACGAAGTCGGGGACCAACGTCGACACGTCGCCGCCGTAGGTCGCCACCTCCTTGACCAGGCTGCTGGCCAGGAACGACCACTCGGGGCTGGTGGGGACGAAGACGGTCTCGACGTCGGTGAGCGAGGCGTTCATCTGCGCCATCTGCAGCTCGTAGTCGAAGTCGCTGACGGCGCGCAGGCCCTTCACGATGGCCTGGATCTCGTGCTCGACGCAGAAGTCGGTGAGCAGCCCGGTGAAGCCCTCGACCCGGACGTTCTCCCACGGGGCGCAGGCCTGACGGAGCATGTCCATCCGCTCGTCGGAGGAGAACAGTCGGCTGCTCGACTTGGACTTGTTGACCCCGACGGCGACGACGACC
>NZ_LUNF01000021.1:0-4882 GCF_001626145.1 Aeromicrobium sp. REDSEA-S32_B7 | reverse complement strand
GGTCCTGACGGCGGGACGCAGCGAGCAGGACCAGCGTCGCGTGGCCGGCGCGCTGCGGGCGCGGGGCCTCGGCACGGGCGACCGGCTCGTGCTGCTGTGCCCCGGGGAGCCGGCCTACGCGAGCGTCGTGCTCGGCGCGGCACGGTCGGGCGTCGTGCCGGTGCCGCTGGACCCGCGCCTGACCGCCTGGGAGCGCGATCGGGTCCTCGGCGACCTCGACGCCGCGCTGGTCGTGGACGACTCGGCCGCCCTGCGGGCCCTCCTGGACGGACCACCCGTCGACCTCGCGCCCGACCCGCTGTGCCGGCCCATGCACTTCACGTCGGGCACGACCGGTCGACCGAAGGGTGTGTGGTCGGGCCTGCTCGAGCCGGACGACGCGCGCGACCTCGTGGTCGAGGAGCGCGAGCTCTGGGGCTTCCGGGCCGACGACGTCGACCTCGTCGTCTCGCCGATCTACCACTCCGCTCCCCTGCGCTTCGCCACGGGCACCCTGTTGGCCGGCGGGAGCATCGCGGTGCTGCCGCACTTCGACGCGGCCGCCTTCGTCGACGCCGTCGCGCAGGTTCGTCCCACGACCATGTTCTGCGTGCCGGCGCACCTGCAGCGCCTGCAGCAGCACCTCGACGAGACGGGCGACGAGCCCGACCTCTCGTCGTTCCGGCTCGTGGCGCACGCCGGCGCACCGTGCCCCGAGCCCGTCCGACGCCGCGCGCACGCGCAGTTCGGCGAGCGGACCGTGTGGGAGTTCTACGGGTCGACGGAGGGACAGTGGACGGCCTGTCGCGGTGACGCGTGGCACGAGCGTCCCGGCAGCGTCGGCCGAGCCCGGCCCGGCCGGGTGGTGACGGTCGACGACGAGGACCAGCTGTGGTGCGTCGTGCCGCGCTGGGGACGCTTCACCTACTGGCGCGACGAGGAGAAGACCGCGCAGGCCTGGCGCGACACCCCGGACGGCCCGGCGTTCACGGTCGGCGACCTGGGCCGCGTGGAGGACGGCTGGGTCTACCTCGACGCCCGTCGCAGCGACCTCGTCATCAGCGGTGGCGTCAACGTCTACCCCGCCGAGGTCGAGGCGGCGCTGGAGGACCTGCCCGGCGTGCTCGAGGTGGCCGTGTTCGGCCGGCCGGACGAGCGGTGGGGCCAGCGGGTGGTGGCGGCCTACGTCGGCGACGCGGACGAGGAGACCCTGCGGGCGCGCGCCCTCGAGCGCCTCGCGCCGCCGAAGCGGCCCAAGGAGTACCTGCGCCTCGACGCCCTCCCCCGCACCGCCACCGGCAAGGTGCGCCGGACCGAGCTCTGAGCTCCCCGACCCCGTCCGTCGCAACCGTCCCAGGATTCCCATCACCCGAGGGGAATCCTCACTCACCTGCGGTTGATCCCGCCGGTGAGTGAGGAAGAACCATGGTGAGTGCCACCAGATGGGGATCAGCAACGAGCGACGGATCGCTCAGCCCGCGTCGGCGCAGGCGAAGGTGCGGCGGAACTCCTGGGGCGTGGTGCCGAGCGCCTGGGTGAAGTGGTGGCGCAGCGTGGCGGCGTTGCCGAAGCCGACGCGGGACGCGACCTGCTCCACCGAGAGCGTCGAGCCCTCGAGCAGCTGCTCGGCCAGAGCGATGCGCTGGCTGGTGAGCCACTGCAGCGGGGTGGTGCCGGTCTCGTCGCGGAAGCGCCGGGCGAAGGTGCGCGGCGACATGTGCGCGACCGCGGCGAGCCGGTCGACGGGCAGCGGCTCGTCGACGTGCTCGAGCGCCCACTCGAGCACCGGCGACAACGTCTCGGCCTCGACCTGGCCGACCGGGGTGCGCACGAACTGCGCCTGCCCGCCCGTGCGGTGCGGCGGCATGACGATGCGCCGTGCGGTGGTCGCGGCGGTGCGCGCCCCGAACACCCGCCGCACGAGGTGCAGCGAGGCGTCGATGCCGGCGGCAGAGCCGGCCCCGGTCAGCACGTTGCCGTCGAGGACGTAGAGCACCTCCGGCCGCACGACCGCCGTGGGGAAGGCCTCCTGCAGCTCCGTGCCGTAGCGCCAGTGCGTCGTGCACTCCCGCCCGTCGAGCAGGCCCGCCTCGCCCAGCAGCCACGCGCCGGTGCAGTGCGCCGAGACGTAGGCGCCGCGCTCCCCCGCCACGCGGACGGCCTCGACGGCGGCCGGGTGGTGGTGGCGGTAGCCGCGCTTCGGTGCGACGCACACGAGGTCGGCGTCGGCGGTCGCGTCGAGCGAGGCCTCCACGTGCAGGTCGACGCTCGAGCCACGGACCCGCCCTGGCTCCGGCGTGCAGATCGTGAAGTCGAAGACGGGGTTGTCGTCCTCGGGGTGGTAGGGCTCGTTCCAGACCTCGCAGATGGCTCCGAGGCCGAACGCCTCGACCCCGTCCTGCACGACGACCGCGACCTTCTTCATGGACCCAGCCTGCCACAGGTGTGGCGGTTTATCGAGGATGACTGGCTTTTCTGCCACTGGTGGCAGGATCAGACGGAGACGAGACTTTCTGCCATGTTCCTGTTGCTCATCCTCCTGGCCCTGTCCGCCCTCGTCATCGCCCTCGCGATCTGCGTCTCCCTCGACGGCTACGGCAGCCGTCCCGGGCCGCGCAGCCGCCCACGCGACCCGTTCGAGCCGTCGCGGGCCGACGACCACGACCTGCCCGTCCGGTGACCCCGGCCCTCGCCCCGACAAGACGAGACCCCCGACCATCGGCCGGGGGTCTCGTCGTGCGGTCGTTCAGCGGGTGAGGATCACTCGCCGCCCGTCAGCTTCTCGCGCAGGGCCTGCAGGGCCTCGTCGGACGCGAGCGAACCCTCGCCCGTCTCGACGTCGCCACCGGCGGAGTAGTTGCTGACCTCGCCGGCCTCGATGTTGGCCTTCTCGGCCTCCTCGATCTGCTTCTTGTGCGCCTCCCAGCGCTCGTGAGCCTCGGCGTACTGCTTCTCCCAGGCAGCGCGGGCCTCCTCGAAGCCCTCCTGCCACTCGCCGGTCTCCGGGTCGAAGCCGTCGGGGTAGATGTAGTTGCCCTGCTCGTCGTAGGACGACGTCATGCCGTAGAGCGTCGGGTCGAAGTCGTCGGCCGCAGCGGCCTGCGTCTCGTTGGCCTGCTTGAGCGACAGCGAGATGCGACGACGCTCGAGGTCGATGTCGATGATCTTGACCATGACCGAGTCGCCGATCTGGACGACCTGCTCGGGGATCTCGACGTGACGCTCGGCCAGCTCGGAGATATGCACGAGGCCCTCGATGCCCTCCTCGACGCGCACGAACGCACCGAACGGGACGAGCTTGGTGGCCTTGCCGGGCACGATCTGGCCGATCTGGTGGGTCCGGGCGAAGTGCTGCCACGGATCCTCCTGCGTCGCCTTGAGCGACAGCGACACGCGCTCGCGCTCGAGGTCGACGTCGAGCACCTCGACCGTGACCTCGTCGCCGACCTGGACGACCTCGTTCGGGTGGTCGATGTGCTTCCAGGACAGCTCGGAGACGTGGACGAGACCGTCGACGCCGCCGAGGTCGACGAACGCACCGAAGTTGACGATGGAGGAGATGACGCCCTTGCGGACCTGCCCCTTCTTGAGCTCGTCGAGGAACTTCTGGCGCACGGCCGACTGGGTCTGCTCGAGCCACGCACGGCGCGACAGGACCACGTTGTTGCGGTTCTTGTCGAGCTCGATGATCTTCGCCTCGAGCTTCTGGCCGATGTACGGGTCGAGGTCGCGCACGCGGCGCATCTCGACCAGCGACGCGGGCAGGAAGCCACGGAGTCCGATGTCCATGATGAGGCCGCCCTTGACGACCTCGATGACGGTGCCCTCGACGACGCCGTCCTCGGCCTTGATCTTCTCGATGTCGCCCCAGGCGCGCTCGTACTGGGCGCGCTTCTTGGACAGGATCAGACGGCCTTCCTTGTCCTCCTTCTGGAGGACGAGGGCCTCGACGCTGTCACCGACGGCGACGACCTCGTGCGGGTCGACGTCGTGCTTGATGCTCAGCTCGCGCGAGGGGATGACGCCCTCGGTCTTGTAGCCGATGTCGAGGAGGACCTCGTCGCGGTCCACCTTGACGATGGTGCCGTCGACGATGTCGCCGTCGTTGAAGTACTTGATGGTCGAGTCGATGGCCGCGAGGAAGTCTTCCTCGGTGCCGATGTCGTTGACCGCAACCTGCGGTGCCGCAGAGGGTGCGATGCTCATAGGTAGATGGACTCCGATGGATGGATGATGTAGGGATAGCGGCCGGCGGACGTGCCTCGGACGCCCCGTGAGGGCGTGCGAGGAGCGCTCCTGCTCGGTCCGAGGAACGCACAGGTCACCAGCGCACCTCTCAGGGTACGCGATCCCCGTCGTTCCCGGACCACCGGGGGCGTCGTGAGGGACGGCCGGACGACGTTCAGGCGGGCAGGGCGAAGAACGCGGTCAGCGCACGCACGTAGTGCTCGACGTCGGCGGCCGCCATCGTCTCCCGCGCGGAGTGCATGGCCAGCTGCGGGGCACCGAAGTCGACGGTGGTGATGCCGGTGCGTGCGGCGCTGATCGGCCCGATCGTCGAGCCGCACGGCAGGTCGGCCCGGTGGACGTAGCGCTGCAGCGGCACCCCGGCGTGCTCGCAGGCCCGTGCGAACACTGCGGCGCCGACGGCGTCGGTGGCGTAGCGCAGGTTCTGGTTGACCTTGAGGACCGGTCCGGCGCCGAGGCGCACGTGGTGCAGCGGCTCGTGACGCTCGGCGTGGTTGGGGTGCGTCGCGTGCGCCATGTCGCCGGACGCGCAGACCGAGCCCGCGACCGCGCGGTGCAGGTCGTCGCGGTCGCCACCGGCGGCCAGGACGATGCGCTCGAGCACCGTGAGCAGCAGGTCCGAGGCGGCGCCGCGCTCGGAGGAGCTGCCCACCTC
>NZ_LUNF01000209.1:0-6318 GCF_001626145.1 Aeromicrobium sp. REDSEA-S32_B7 | reverse complement strand
CCGGGCGCCGATGCGGTAGGTGCCGCCCGAGCGCTCGAGGTCGCCCGCGGCGACGAGGCGGGTCAGGGCGGCGCGGAGGGTCGACTCGGGGACGTCGAAGACCTCGCCGGAGGCCACGAGCTGCGCCGGCGTCATCTCCGGCGGGTGCACCGCGAGCATGAGGCTCAGCACGATCGACCGGGCGCTGAGGGGGCGGACGTCCATGCGCACAGTCTCCATCCTTGCAGATCGGCCTTGCAGATCCTTGACAACTGTCACGATGATGCAATGCTTGGACCATGACGCTCACCCCGCCCCGCCCCGTCAGCGACGTCCGCCCCGGCACGGTCACCGGTGCCGACGCCAACCAGGCGCCGCCGCTCGCGCCCTACGACGCCTCGGCCGACGTCGCGCTCGTCGAGGCACTGCACCGGGAGGGTGCCGGCTGGGCGGAGGACGACGTGCGCCGACTCGGCCGCCTGGCGGGCAGCCCGGAGGCGCAGCGCTGGGCCGAGGACGCCAACCGCTTCGAGCCGGAGCTGCGCGTGGTCGACCGCTACGGCAACCGGGTCGACGAGGTCGAGTTCCACCCCGCCTGGCACCAGCTCATGGACACCGCGATCTCCGAGGGGCTCGGCGGTGCCGCCTGGGCGGACGAGCGTGCGGGCGCCCACGTCGCGCGCACGGCGGGCAGTCTCGTGTGGGGCCACACCGAGGCCGGCCACGGGTGCCCGGTCACGATGACCTACGCCGTCGTGCCCGCGCTGCGGCACGCCCCGGCGCTGGCCGAGGTGTACGAGCCGCTCCTGACGTCGCGCGTGTACGAGCCCGGTCTGCGCGTGCCCACCCAGAAGCAGGGACTGCTCGCGGGCATGGGCATGACGGAGCGCCAGGGCGGCTCCGACGTGCGCACCAACACCACCGTCGCGCAGCCGACCGAGGAGCCCGGCGTCTTCACGCTGCACGGTGCCAAGTGGTTCACGTCGGCGCCCATGTGCGACGTGTTCCTCGTGCTCGCGCAGTCGCCGGGCGGCCTGTCGTGCTTCCTCGTCCCGCGGATCCTGCCCGACGGGTCGCGCAACCGCTTCCACGTCGTGCGGCTCAAGGACAAGCTCGGCAACCGCTCCAACGCCTCGTCCGAGCCCGAGCTCGACGGCGCCGTCGCCTGGCTCGTGGGGGAGGAGGGCCGCGGCGTGCGCACCATCATCGACATGGTCAGCTGCACCCGGCTGGACTGCGCGACGGGCAGCGCGACTCTCATGCGCAAGGCGCTCGTCGAGGCCGGCCACCACGTGCAGCACCGCGCGGCGTTCGGCCGCCGGCTGGTCGACCAGCCGCTCATGCGCAACGTGCTTGCCGACCTCGCGCTCGAGTCGGAGGCCGCGACGGCGTTCACCCTGCGGCTCTCGGGTGCCGCCGACCGCGCGCTGCGCGGCGACGAGCACGAGCAGGCGTTCCGGCGCATCGGCACGGCGGTCGGGAAGTACTGGATCACCAAGCGGGGCCCCGCCTTCACGGCGGAGGCCATGGAGTGCCTGGGCGGCAACGGGTACGTCGAGGAGTCCGGCATGCCGCGGCTCTACCGCGAGGCTCCGCTCAACTCGATCTGGGAGGGCTCGGGCAACGTCAACGCGCTCGACGTCCTGCGGGCCCTCGGTCGCGAGCCGGCCGTGGCCGACGCCCTGCTGCACGAGATCGGTCTCGCCCGCGGTGGCGACGCCCGCCTCGACGCCGCGGCCGACAGGCTGGGCGCCGACCTCGCCGCCGCCGCGCGCGACCTCGGCAGCATCGAGTTCCGGGCGCGCCGACTCGTCGAGCAGATGGCCCTGACGCTGCAGGCGTCGCTGCTGGTGCGGCACTCCTCGCCCGCCGTGGCCGACGCGTTCTGCTCGAGCCGGCTCGACGGGCGCGGCGGGCTGGCGTTCGGCACGCTCGACGCCGACGTCGACGCCGGCGCGATCCTCGAGCGGGCCCTGCCTGGTCTCGCGACCTGACGGCGGCCGGGCCGGGGACGCGCTGGTCGAGCGCGTCCGGTCAGACGCCTGGATCGCCGGACGGCCACGCGGCGATGAGCTCGGCGGGGCCGAGGACGGTGACGTCGTCGATCTGCGTCGGTACCCGCGAGACGGCGAGCAACGGGGTCTCGTCAGTCGCCCCCGGGAGCTGGCGTCGATGCTCGACGAGGCGGTCGTAGTCCCGGCGGCTGAAGGGTGCGTTCTCGAGCCACTTGATGGATCCCACCGCGAAGAGGGCCTTCGCCGTGGGTGCCCGGTCCGCGACGACGATGTCGATCTCGGGATCGTTCTTGCGGGTCCAGTAGCCGCCCACGACCCCGGCGGACCCGTCGGGTCCGAGCGGGAGGCCGAGCCGATCGATCGCTTCACGGACGATCGGCTCGATGGCGCGACCGCGCCACGTCGTCCAGGACCTCTGGACCCGCTCCAGGGTGCGGTCGCCACGTCCGCGCTCGACCTCGTGGATGTACGGCCCGACGAACTCCAACCAGAACCTCAGGTAGGGGTCGGCGACCCAGTAGCGCGCTTCCTGCGAGGCCTTCGTCGACAGGGGCGTGGCCCGATGCACGATGCGCTTGTCCGTCAGGAGCGAAAGTGCCCGGCTCAGGCTGGCGGCGGTGACGCCGCTCGCTCGCCCGATGGAGGTGAACGTACGCTCGCCGCTGCCGATGGCCCCGAGGACGGTTCGTGCCTGGGCCTCGGAGGGGAACTCGGCCGCGAGGGCGCGTTCGGCGGAGACCAGGAGGGCGGAGGTGGGGTTGGCGAACGCGCTTCTCAGGTAGTCGGTCAAGGACTGGCCGGGCTTCCACTCGGCGCAGATCAGTGGAAGCCCACCGGTGACGAGGTGCGCGTCGAACGCGTCGGCGGGCTCGAGCTGGAGCATGCGGGCGACCTCGGCCGGCGAGAGCGCAGGCACGACCATCTCGTCGGCACGTTGGTGGAAGGGCCGGTCGTAGCTGCTGAGCGCCTCCATCATGGCCAGGTCGGAACCGATGCCGATGAGGAGCAGTCGGTGCCTGGACAGGATCCTGTCGAAGACGGTCTGGAGCGTGCCTTCGAACGCAGGGTCCTGAGCGATGACGTAGGGGAGCTCGTCGAGGACGACGATGCTGCCGGTGTCAGACGTCGCGCTGGCGAGCAGTCGAAGCGCTGCGTCCCAGCTTGTCACGGTGAGGTCGCGGAAGGTGTCCGCGCCGGGGAGGTTGGAGCGGGCGACCTCGTCGACGAAGAGCTGGAGCTCCTCGTGCAGGGGGCGTCGCGAAGCAGCGTAGAAGAGGTAGGGCACCCCGGATCGCTCGACGAACTCCTCGACGAGACGGGACTTGCCCACGCGACGCCGTCCTCGGATGAGGACGGCCTTGCCGGGCTTCGCGTCCGTCGACTCGCGCACCGACGTGAGGCGGTCGGTGAGCTCCCGCAGTTGCTGCTCTCGTCCCACGAACATGTGCCGCGCCTCTGGTCGGGAAGTGATTCACCGAGGAGACTATCATGAGTGATAGTCTCCTGGACTGTACTCTTTGGTCGCCAGCGATCGGCGATCCGCTCGTGGGCTGTCCCGTCCTGCGCGACACCGGCTCGGCCGGTGGGCGACCCGCCCGTTCCTCCACAGAGACGTCCAGGTGTCCTCAGCGCCTCGCACCGAGGACGCTCCCGGGGTTGAGCCGACCCTCCGGGTCGAGAGCGGCCTTGACGGCGCGGTGGACGTCGAGGGCGACGGGGTCGAGCTCGCGCGCCAGCCAGCCGGCCTTGAGCCGGCCGACGCCGTGCTCGCCCGTCACCGTGCCGCCGAGGTCGAGGGCGAGCGCCGTGATCGCGTCGAACGCGCGCCGGGCGGCCGCCTCGGACTCCGGGTCCTGCTGGTCGAAGATCACCGTCGGGTGCATGTTGCCGTCGCCGGCGTGGCCGAACACCCCGATCGTCAGCCCCTCGGCGCGGGCCACCTGATCGACGCCCTGCACGAGCGCCACGATCGCGCGCCGCGGGACGCACACGTCGTCGAGCAGCCAGTCGCCGAGCCGCTCCAGGGCGGGCAGCGCCTGACGTCGGGCCTCGAGCAGCTGCCGTCCCTCCTCGACGTCGGTCGTGACCGCGACGTCGACCGCTCCCGCTCCCTCGCACGCCCGCTGCACGGCTGCGAGCGTCGCCGTGGGGTCGGGCTGGTCAGACTGGACGAGCAGCATCGCGGCGGCGTCGAGCCCCATGCCGGTGTGCGCGTCGATCGCCCGGAGCGTGGTCGCGTCGAGCAGCTCCAGCAGCGACACGTCGAGCGCGTCGGCGGTCATCCGTTCCACCGCGCGACCCGCGTCGGGCAGCGAGGCGAACGTCGCGACGACGGTGGCGGGCGCCGGTGGGAAGGGCTGCAACCGGAGCGTGACCTCGGTGATCACCCCGAGCGTCCCCTCGGAGCCCACGAGCAGGTGGGTCAGGTCGTAGCCGGCCACGCCCTTGACCGTGCGGCGTCCGGTCCGCAGGACCCGACCGTCGGCCAGGACGACCTCGAGACCCAGCACGTAGTCGCCCGTCACCCCGTACTTCACGCAGCACATGCCGCCGGCGTCGGTCGCGACGTTGCCGCCGATGGTCGAGATGGCGACGCTGCCGGGGTCGGGCGGGTAGAACAGCCCGACCTCCTCGACCGCCGCGCGCAGGTCGCCGGTCAGCACGCCGGGCTGCACGACGGCGACCCGTTCCTCGACGTCGATCGCGACGATGCGGTCGAGCCGTCGGGTGCTCAGCACGACGGAGCCCGCCGGAGCGTTCGCGCCGCCGGCCAGCCCCGTGCCGGCGCCGCGGGTGACGACCGTGAGCCCGGCCGCCCGCGCGGCCCGCAGGCAGGCGGCGACCTCGTCGGTGTCGCGCGGCGACAGCACCGCGGCAGGCGTCGAGCGCTCCACCAGTCGCGCCTCGTCGTGCGCGAACCCGGCCACGACGTCAGGGTCGGTCTGCACGATCGCCGCGGGCAGGTCGTCGAGGCTCACCCGTCGATCGTGCCACGAGCGACGCCTCGCCGTTCTTGACGTGGATTTGAGGTCCGGTTGGGTTGGGGCTGACCCGTCCCGCCCGATGCTCGTGGTGCCGCCGCAGGAGCGGCACCGACGAGGAGGACGGCATGAGGACCGACGTGAGGACCAGGGCCCGCCGCATGGCGGTCGGCGCCGGCGTGCTGGGTGTGGTGGCGACCGGCGGCTTCGCGGCCGTCGTCGCCCAGACCAGCTCGACCGCCGCGAGCGTCGAGCAGAGCACGACGTCGGGCACGTCGGGGAGCACGTCGCCCCAGGACTCGAGCCAGGGCAGCACCTCGGACCAGGGGAGCAGCTCGGACCAGGGCGGGAGCGGCCTGCAGCAGGGCAGCTCCAGCGGCCAGGGCGACGCGTCGAGCAACGCGTCATGAGCGCCGTGCGTCGGTGGGACGCCTGGTCGTGCACCGTGTCCGTGACCGTGGAGGGCGGCTCGCCCGACCGCGCCGAGCGCGTCGTCCGCGACCTGATGGCCGACGTCGACGCCGCCGTGAGCCGGTTCCGCGACGATGCCGAGCTGGTGCGGGTCGCTCGGCACGGCGGCCGTCTGGTGCCGGCGTCGGCGCTGACCGTCGAGCTGGTCCAGGTGGCCCTGCAGGCCGCGCGCGCGACCGACGGTGCCGTGGACCCGACGCTCGGCGCCGACCTGGCAGCACTCGGCTACGACGCCGACCTCGACGTGGTGCGGGCCGCGCCCCGAGGTCGCGCGGCCGGGACGCGGACCGGCCTCGGCCAGCTGGAGGCGCTCCACCGACCGAGCTGGCCGCTCCGACGTGACTGGCGCAGCGTCCGCGTCGACCCCGAGCTGCGGCTGGTGGGGGTCCCGGCGGGCGTCGGGCTCGACCTCGGTGCCGTGGCGAAGGCGTGGACGGCCGACGAGGCGGCGCGCCGGGGGCACGCGCTCGACGGCCACGCCGTCCTCGTCGAGATCCTTCAGGCATGGGTGTATGTTAGCCAGAGAACCCGAGTTGGTGGTGAAGTTGAACGCCGAGGCTGTGTTGAGCCAGACATAGTCGGCACCTAGCTCGGCGGCGTAGGAGCCCTCGTCGTACAGCCTGTGCCCGGAGTACTGCAGTCCGAACTGGTCGGCGAGGTTGCTGGAGTAGCCGAAGTCGTCCATCAGCAGCACTGTACCGCCGTTGGCGACGAAGGCCTCGATCGCGAGTATCTCAGATGTGGTGTACCCCTCGCCCTCGGAAAACTCGATGATGCTCTCGTCGCCGGTGAAACGAGGCAGGGAGATGGTATCGCGCTCGACCCCGGAAACGATGAAAATCGCCTCCTCGGGATGGTCGATCTCGCTGAGC
>NZ_LUNF01000208.1:1907-15138 GCF_001626145.1 Aeromicrobium sp. REDSEA-S32_B7 | reverse complement strand
CCGTCGGGGCGTGGGGTGCGGCGCAGGCGGGCGTCGATGGCGGCGGCCTGGTGGGAGGGGATGAAGGCGTTGACCCAGGCCATGGCGTCGTCGACGTGGGTGACCTGCACGTCGCGTTGGCGGCGGGCGGCCTCGGCGCGCTGGGCGGCTTCCTCGGCCTCGACGCGGGCGACGAACCGCTTCAGCCAGCCGCGCAGCTCGGCCACGGTGTGGGTCGCCGCGTACCCGACGACCGACTCGTCGAGGCGTCGGTGGGACGACTCGTGCACCAGCAGCAGAGCCGCCGACGACACCTCGCGGGCTCGCGCCCAGTCGAGACGACCGTCGCGGAAGGCTCGCCACGTGTAGGGCGTGCGCTCGCGGAGTCGGTCGGCCGCCGCGAGCCGGTTGGTCACCTGACCCTCGGACAGCCCGACGGCCTGGCCGATCTCCAGCGGGATCGCCGACCGCTCCACGAGCCTCACCATCGGCGACTCGATACCGGCGGTGCGCACCAGCTCGGCGTCACGGAACCGCAGCATGTCGACGATCTCGGACGCCTCGGCACGCGCGCGCTCCCGCGCGCGGGCGGTCAGCGCGTCGAGCGCCTCCGCGTTGCCGTTGCCGTTCTCGTCCATGTCTCCAACCTAGGGGCGACCTCCGACACCTTGGCCACGGCGAGCGCGCGACCGGCCCAGGCGAGCATCGGCAGGTCGTTGGACATGTCGCCACAGGCCCACACGTCGCGGGCCGCGATGCCGCGCTCGGTGCACCACGTCTGCAGCCCCGACGCCTTCGTGACGCCGCGCGGCGTCAGCTCGGCCAGGCCGACGGCGCCGGAGAAGCCCAGCTCGGCGCGGTCGCCCACCACCTCGGACACCCGCGTCAGGAACGCCTCCTGCTCGACGTCGGGGGCACGGGCCAGCAGCTTGCCGGCACCGACGGCCTCGAGGTCGTGGCCCACGGCGTCGTCGCGGTGCGCGTCGAGGAAGTGCTCGTCGCGGCGCATGCCGTCCGCGCACTCGACGGCGAAGCCGATGCCCGGCACGGCCGCCCGCAGGTCGGCCAGCAGGACCCGCAGGTCGGCCGGCGCGAACGGGTGCGACTCCACGACCTCGCGACGGGCGACGTCGAGCACGAACGCACCGTTGCCGCAGAGCGCCACGCCGTGACCCCCGACCGCGTCGGCGAGCTCGTCGAGCCACCGAGGCGGCCTGGCGGTCACGAACACGACCTCCACGCCGGACTCCTCGGCCGCCGCGACGGCGGCACGCGTGCGGTCCGACAGGGTGCCGTCGCTACGCAGGAGGGTGCCGTCGAGGTCGGTCGCGAGCAGCGCGGGTCGGCTCACGCGTCGGACGCGGCGAGCTGGCCGCAGGCGGCGTCGATCTCGTCGCCGCGGGTGTCCCGGATCGTCGTGCTGATGCCACGCGAGACGAGGCGGCGGACGAACTCGTCCATGTCCTCGTCGCGGGAGCGGGTGAAGCGCGAGCCGGGGACCTCGTTGAGCGGGATGAGGTTCACGTGCACCCAGCCGCGACCCTCGCCGTGCGCGAGCAGCAGCTCGGCCAGCAGGTCGGCGCGCCAGGCCTGGTCGTTGATGTCGCGCATCATCGCGTACTCGATCGAGACGCGTCGGCCGGTGACGTCGAAGAAGTGCTTCGCCGCCGAGACGGCCTCCTCGACGCTGTGCCGCGTGTTGATGGGGACCAGCTCGTCGCGCAGCTCGTCGTCGGGGGCGTGCAGCGACAGCGCGAGCGTGACCGGCACGCCCTCGTCGGCCAGCTGGCGCATGCGCGGCGCGAGCCCGACCGTGCTGACGGTGATGTTGCGCGCCGACATGCCGAGCCCGTCGGGCGCGGGCGAGGTCATGCGACGCACGGCACCCACGACCGCCTTGTAGTTGGCGAGCGGCTCGCCCATGCCCATGAACACGACGTTGGAGAGCCGGCCCGGGCCGCCGGCGACCCGCCCGTGCGCCATCGCGGCAGCCGCGTCGACGACCTGGTCGACGATCTCGGCCGTGCTCATGTTGCGCTGCAGGCCGCCCTGGCCGGTCGCGCAGAACGGGCAGGCCATGCCGCAGCCGGCCTGGCTCGACACGCACACCGTCGCGCGCTCGGAGTAGCGCATCAGCACCGACTCCACGAGCGCGCCGTCGAACAGGCGCCACAGCGTCTTGAGGGTCGTCCCCTGGTCGGCCTCCTGCACCTTGACGGTCGACAGCAGCGGCGGCAGCAGGGCCTGCGCGATGGCGTCGCGCTGCGCCGCCGGGAGGTCGGTCATGGCCTCCGGGTCGCGCTGCAGGCGCGCGAAGTAGTGGTGCGCGACCTGCTTCACCCGGAAGGCGGGCAGGCCGAGCTCCTCGGCCGCGGCCTTGCGCTCGTCGGCGGAGAAGTCCGCGAGGTGACGCGGAGGCTTCCCGCGACCGCGCGGGGGCTCGAGGACGAGCGGCAGGGTCTTGATGGGCTCGCTCACCGCACCATCCTCCCAGCCCGACCCCAGCGCTGTCGAAACGCGCGGGTCGGGCCGGGTCGGCTCACGCCGGGACGGGGTGCGGGTCGCGCGCCAGGGCGGCGACGAAGTCGAGCTTGTCGAGCACCGGCGGCGGGATGACGAACGGGTAGAGGTCGTCGGACCCCATCGCCCGGTTGATCTGGTTGAGCGCCGTGGACAGCGGGATCCAGACGCCCGTGACGAGGTCGCTGAACAGGGTGAAGGCACTCGGGTCGACCGTGGTCAGGCCGTAGGCGCGCGCGGTCTCGACGGTGTCGCTGATGTGCATCCAGTGCGCGAAGGTCTCCGCGAAGTCCTCGAACGGGTGCATCGTCGCGTAGGTGCTGATGTAGGACTCCTGCCAGTCCTCCGGCGGGCCCTCGCTGTAGTGCCGGTCGATCTCGGCCTGGTAGTCCTTCGACTCGTCGCCGAACAGCTCCCGGCACGCGTCCATGCGCTCCTCGCCGCGCACGAGCACGGACTCGAAGTAGTGGCCGACCTCGTGGCGCAGGTGGCCCAGCATCGTGCGGTAGGGCTCGTCGAGCTCGGACTGAACCTTCACGCGGTGCGCGTCGTCGCCCTCCGCGAGGTCGATCGTGATGACGCCGTCGGCGTGACCGATGACGACGTTCTCCTCCACGCTCGACAGCATGTCGAAGCACAGTCCCTGCTCGGGGTCCTCGTCGCGCGTGGTGATCGGCAGGCCGCGCGCGTCGAGCTCCACGACGAGCCGGCGCTTGGCCGACTCGGCCACCGGGTACTGCGACAGTCCCTCGAGGTCGTCGTCGGCCGGACGCGTGCGCGTCAGGTCGCAGCTGAAGCACTGGCCGCCCTCGACGGTGGCCAGCCAGGTGCAGCCGGAGAGGTTCAGGTTCGCGCACACGTGCCAGACCAGACCCTCCCGGTCGACGTAGCGACCGTCCTCGTCGACGGGCACGATCTCGTGCTCGTTGCGGGAGTACCCGAGCGCCGTCCCGCAGGAGACGCACAGGGAGTTCTCGAAGTACAGGGCGTTGCCGCACACGCGGCAGGAGAAGGCCTTCACGTGACCATCCTTGCCCCGCTCCGGCGGCTGCGCATCCCCATCCGGGAGGGACGTCTCAGACCGGCACGACGTCGACCGCGACGGCGAGCGTCGACGTCTTCGCCTCGGTGAAGATCACACCCTTCAAGGGGGGCACGTCGGAGTACTCGCGACCCCACGCGACTGTCACGTACCTCTCGTTCGCGGGCTGGTCGTTGGTCGGGTCGAGGGCGAGCCAGCCGGCTCCCGGGACCCAGACGGCCGCCCACGCGTGGGTCGCGTCGGCACCGACGACGCGCTCCTTGCCGGGTGGCGGCTCGGTGGCGAGGTAGCCGCTCACGTACCGGACGGCGAGGCCGTGCGAGCGCAGGCAGGAGAGCGTGAGCTGGGCGAAGTCCTGGCACACCCCGGCACGCGCCTCGAGGACGTCGGCGATCGTCGACGTCACCGTCGTCGCGCCCTGCTCGTACGCGAAGTCGGCGTGCACGCGGTGCATCACCTCCAGCACCGCCTCGCCCAGCGGCCGCCCCGGCGTCAACGACTCCGCCGCGTAGGCGTGCGCGGCCTCCGGCTGGTCGACCGACGGGGAGGCGAGGGCGAGGTCGAGCGCGCTCCAGGCGTCGGGCACGTCGGGCCGGGCCGAGGGACGCGCCTGCTCCCAGGGCACGCCCAGCGCGACCGGGTCCAGCACGGGCTCGTCGACCTCCACCACGCTGTGCGCCACGACGTCGAGCGTGCGGTGCGGCGTGTCGAGCTGGAAGTACATGGCGGTGTTGCCGTAGTGGTCGACGTCGGTCGAGCGGTCGAGGGGCTCGGGATGGACGTCGACCTCGTGGGCCACCACGCGCTGCCACGGCAGGTCGCGCGGTGTCAGGTACGCGATGCCGTAGCTGCCGGTCACGTCGTCGTCGTAGGTGTAGGTGGTGCGGTGGGTGACGTCGAGCCTCATCGGGTCCCCCGTCCGGAGAGGCCGAACGCACGGGGCGCGGGAGCCGTGGCCAGGTGCGTGCCCGCGAACGCCTCGGCGACCCGCAGGAGGTGGATGGTCAGGCTGTCCAGGTGCCGCTCGAGGTTGGGCCGCGACTCGCCCTCGATCGGCACGAGCTCGGCGACGTGGGTGCGGTCGACCTCGTCGACGAGGTCGTCCAGGAGCCGCTCGGGCCGGCTGGCGCCCGTCGACGCGGGCAAGGCGGCGACGTGGCGTCGCAGCGTCTCGAGGTTGAAGCGCAGCGAGCGCGGGTTGGCCGGGTCGGCGAGGAGCAGCTCGACGAGGCTGGTGACGCGGACGAACCCGCGGTACCGGCGTCGGTGGGTGATGGCGCTCTCGGTGGCGGTCAGCACGCCCTGGTGCAGGTGCCGGTCGACGTCGATGCCGCGTCGGACCGTGACGGTGCGGCGCAGGAGGGCGACGACCTGCAGGCAGCGCTCGAGGGCGCGTCCGGCCTCGAGCGTCTCCCACCCCTCGTCGTGCACCATGCTGGCCGTCGCCCCGTGCAGCGCGAGCAGCCCGGTCAGCATGCGCTCGGCGCTCTCCGTGACCTGGAGGCTGTGATCGTTGGCGTCGAGCAGCGCGGCCGCGCGCTCCGTGGCCCCGAACGCGCGGAACACGTCGACCGACAGCTGGTCGCGCACGCCCTCGGCGGCTCCCCGCAGCGCGGCGAAGGAGTGGGCCACCGAGGCCGACCGCTCGACGTCGAGCAGGACGGAGCGCAGGTCGGCGTCGACGCTCTCCCCGTCGCCGGCGTCGTACGGTCCGGGCACCTGGTGCAGCAGCGCGCCGCGCAGCACCCGCAGGGCCACGCCGCCGGCGCTGTAGGGACGCGCCCGGAAGTCCTCCGCGAGGGCGTGGGCGACGAGCACGAGACGCAGCGTGTCCTCCGCGCGCTCGGCGTAGCGGCCGAACCAGAAGAGGTCCTCGAGCACGCGCGGCACCAGCGGCGTGACGCTGCTCGACGACGTCACCGCGAGCACCTCGGCCAGTCCCTGGTCGGGCTGGTCGGGCGCGTCCTTCAGCACCCACACGTCCTTGCTGGACACCGACCGCGCACCGTCGAGCACCGACGCGAGCCCGCCCAGCATCGGCCGGTACGACGACCCGTACCGCAGCGTGAACGTCCGCAGCGCCACCGACTGGGGGCGCACGGCACCACCCGCGAGGCGCGGCGCCTGCGACCAGGCCGGCAGCTCCTGGGCGGCGAAGCGGTGCGGCTCGGCCTGCACGCGGGCGAGCAGCTCCGCCGGGCCGAGGCGGTCGACGTCGACCGACCGGTCGATGGACCGGACGGCGAGGTCGTCCCACCGCTCACGGGCGAGGGCGAGCGCGTCGGGGTCGCCGAGCCAGGAGGTCGGGACCGACGGCAGCCGCAGCGGCTCGTCGAGGAGGTGCTCGCACAGGCCGGCCATGTACGGGAGCAGCGCAGGGTTCTCCAGGACGCCGGAGCCCAGGCCGTTCACGATCCGCACGCTCCCGCGCCGCACCGCCTCGAGCAGACCCGGGACGCCGAGCTGGGAGTCGCCGCGCAGCTCCAGCGGGTCGCACCACGGTGCGTCGACGCGCCGCAGGATCACGTCGACACGTTCCAGACGGCCGAAGACCCGCATCCACACCGCGCCCGAGCGCACCACCAGGTCGCTGCCCTGCACGAGCGGGAAGCCCAGGCTGGACGCGAGGTGCGCCTGGTCGAACGCGGTCTCCGACGCCGACCCGGGGGTGAGCACGACGACGCGCGGGTCGTCGACGTGCTCGGGCGCGGCCTGCATGAGGGTCGACCGCACGGCCTGCAGGAACGGCCCCACCTGGTGCAGGCCGGCGTCGCGGTACATCTGTGGCAGCACGCGCGAGATCACGTGCCGGTTCTCCATGGCGTACCCCAGCCCGGACGGCGCCTGCGTCCGGTCGGCGACGACGACCCAGTCGCCGGCTGGCGTGCGGGCGACGTCGGTGGCGGTGAGCAGGAGCGGGCGGTCGTCGACGGTGCCCGGCCGGGCCGCCACGCGCAGGTAGCCCTGGTGGGCGTAGACCACGGCCGGCGGGACGACGCCCTGCGCGAGGACGCTGCGCGGTCCGTGCAGGTCGGCGAGCAGTGCGTTCAGCAGCTCGGCGCGCTGGGCGAGGCCGACCTCCAGGGGTGCCCAGTCCTGCGCGCTGAGCACGAGCGGCAGCGGGTCGAGCCGCCACCGTGACCCGGGCTCCCCCGGACGTCGGTACGTGACGCCGTCGTCGCCCAGGAACCGCCCGATGTCGCGCTGCACGCGACGCAGCTGCACGTCGGTGATCTCCAGCGCGCTGGCGGCGAGCGTCCGCCAGGCCGGCCGCAACGAGCCGTCGGCGTCGACCACCTCGTCGTAGCGGGCGGGAGCGGCGTCGAGGGTCGGCTGACCGACCTCCGACGCGTAGTCGCGCAGGACGGTCATGGCGCGGCGGGCCGCCCGGTCGGGCCGCCCAGGCTGACCTCGGCGGCGGTGTCGACGACCTCGACGTGCAGCGGCGAGTGCACCGGGATCGACGGGTGCAGCGCCGACCACGGCTGCCAGGCGCGGTAGCGCACGCCGGCGTAGTACTCGCCGGGCACGCCGGTCGGGGTGAGGGGCACGGGAACACCCTGGCACGTGACGAGGTGCCGCGAGGGCGAGACGCCACGGACGGTCACCTGGAGCCGCTCGATCGAGGAGTCGACGTAGCGCGACGTCCCCGAGCCCGTCGCCTCCTCCCCCAGGACGTGCCACGGCTCGATCGCGCTGCGCAGCTCGAGCTCGACGGGGCCCGTCGGCGTGCTCACCTGCGTCACGCCGATGCGGGGGAAGCGGAACTCCACGAACGGGTCGAGCCAGGAGCGCTCGAAGTCGATCCCGTGGTCCTGCAGGTCGGCGACGACGGCGTCCACGTCGCGGACCGCGCCCTGCGGCAGCAGGAAGTCCTCGTGCAGCGCGGTGCCCCACCGCTCGAGCGGTCCGGTGGCGGGGTCGTCCCAGAACCGGGCCACGAGGGCGCGCACGAGCAGAGCCTGCACCAGCGCCATCTGCGGGTGCGGCGGCATCTCGAAGCCGCGCAGCTCGAGCAGCCCGAGGCGCCCGCGCGAGGAGTCGGGGCTGTAGAGCTTGTCGATGCAGAACTCGGCACGGTGGGTGTTGCCCGTGAGATCGGTCAGCAGGTGCCGCAGGGCCCGGTCCACGAGCCAGGGCCGGAAGGTCTCGCCCTGCTCCTCGGCCTCGGCGACGAGCCGGTGGACCTCGGCGATCGCGATCTCCATCTCGTAGACCGACTCGGGGCGGCCCTCGTCGAAGCGCGGCGCCTGGCTCGTCGGGCCGATGAAGCGTCCGGAGAACAGGTACGACAGCGACGGGTGGCGCTGCCAGTGCGACAGCAGGCTCACCAGCAGGTCCGGTCGGCGCAGCAGCGGCGACGCGGCGGGCGTGCGGCCACCGAGCGTCAGGTGGTTGCCGCCACCGGTGCCGGTGTGCAGCCCGTCGAGGTCGAACTTCTCGGTGCCCAGCCGGGTGCGGCGTGCCGCGTCGTACAGCGTCTCGGTGAGCGACACCAGCTCCGACCACGACGACGTCGGCTGCACGTTC
The DNA here is from genome assembly GCF_001626145.1 of Aeromicrobium sp. REDSEA-S32_B7. Classification (NCBI taxonomy): domain Bacteria; kingdom Bacillati; phylum Actinomycetota; class Actinomycetes; order Propionibacteriales; family Nocardioidaceae; genus Aeromicrobium; species Aeromicrobium sp. REDSEA-S32_B7. Next base: position 7,067 of record NZ_LUNF01000208.1, on the reverse strand, counting down.
ACCTCGATGACGCCCGGGTCGGGCGTGACGCTGAGCTGGGTCAGGCGCGGGTCCGGTGGCGGGCCGTAGCCCTCGACGACCACCGGCGTGCCGACGATCTGCACGGCCTGCTCCACGACGTGCAGGAGGTCGGCGTAGTCCTGGAGGCGCTCGGTCGGCGGCAGGAAGACGTGCAGCACGGGCGGCGCGTCGGGTCCGCCTGGCCGCACCTCGAACGCCAGGGCCTACAAGCTAATGGCATACAAGGACGAGTACGAAGTCGCCCGGCTTTACACCGACGGGCGGTTTCAGGCCAAGCTGGAAAAGGCTTTCGAGGGTAACGGAAAGTTGCAATTTCATTTTGCGCCGCCACTGCTCGCCCGTCGCGAGCGGCAGCACCCAGCCGGTCGGCCGCTCCTCGGCCTGGTCGAGCTGGGCGACCTGGTCGACGTCGGGCCGGTCGACGTCGGGCCGCTCCCCCTCGGGCCGGCCGACCTCGCGCGCCACGACGGCGAAGGGGTCCTCCCATGCGGGGAGCACGAGCTCGTGGGGCAGGCCGAGCACGCGTGCCACCTCGTGCGCCAGCCGCTCGGCGGTGTGGTGCTGCACCGGCGTCGGGTCGGACCACGGGTCGCAGAGCAGCGACGCGTCGTGCCACAGCGGCTCGCCGTCGGTACGCCACTGCAACGAGACCTGCCAGCGCGGGAGCGGCTCGCCGGGGTACCACTTGCCCTGCCCCCGGTGGACGACGCCGCCCTCGGCGTAGACCCGGCGCAGCCGCTCGGCGAGCTCCGTCGCCAGCAGACGCTTCTCGGGCCCGTCGGCCGCCGTGCTCCACTGCTCCGACGTGGAGTCGTCGACGCTGACGAACGTCGGCTCCCCGCCCATGGTCAGGCCCACCTCGCCCGCGTCGAGCCGCGCGTCGACGGCCCGCCCGAGCGCGTCGACGCGGTCCCACTGCTCCTGCGTGTACGGCAGGGTGACCCGCGGGTCCTCGTGCACGCGGGTGACCTCGTTCAGGAAGGAGAACTCGACCTCGGCCGGCTCCAGCGCCCCGGTGATGGGTGCGGCCGACGACGGGTGCGGCGTCGCGGACAGCGGGATGTGCCCCTCCCCCGCGAACAGCGACGACGTCGGGTCGAGTCCCACCCAGCCGGCCCCCGGCACGTACACCTCGGCCCAGGCGTGCAGGTCGGTGAAGTCTTCGGTCGCACCGGCAGGCCCGTCGAGCGCCTGCGCGGCCACGAGCGGGTCGGGCGCGAGCTGCACGAGGTAGCCCGACACGAACCGCGCGGCGAGACCGTGCTGGCGCAGCAGCGAGACCAGGAGCCATGCGCTGTCTCGGCACGAGCCGATCGCCCGGGTCAGCGTCTCGTCGGGGCTCTGGACGCCCGGCTCCATGCGGACCGTGTAGGCGACGTCGCGGTGGACGGCGGCGTTCAGGTCGGCGAGGAACTGCACGAGCGGCACCCCGTCGTCGGCCGGCTCGGGCAGGGCGTCGCGCCAGGCCCGGACGACCGGCCCCGGACCCTGGCCGTCGCCCTCGTCGACGGGCCGCAGGTAGGGGGCGAGGTCGGCCGCGAGCTGTGGCTCGTAGCTGAACGGGTAGGTCTCGGCGTACTCCTCGACGAAGAAGTCGAACGGGTTGACGACCATGAGGTCGGCCACGAGCGTGACGTCGACGTCGAGCTCGCTGACCTTGTCGGGGAACACCAGGCGCGCCTGCCAGTTGCCGAACGGGTCCTGCTGCCAGTTCACGAAGTGCTCGGCGGGCGAGACACGCAGCGCGTAGGAGTCGATCGGCGTCCGGCTGTGCGGCGCGGGCCGCAGCCGCACGACGTGCGGGCCGAGGGCGACGGGACGGTCGAACCGGTAGGTCGTGCGATGGCGGAGCGACACCTTGATCGACATGGGCCAAGCCTGCCGCATCCCTGTTTCGGCTCGATGTCCGCGTCGCCCGACGCCCTCCGCGCTCAGGCCGGGGTGACGAGGTAGTGCAGGATCAGCCAGGCGACGGGCGCGACCGCGATGAGCGAGTCGAGCCGGTCCATGATGCCGCCGTGGCCGGGCAGGAGGTCGCCCATGTCCTTGATGCCGAGGTCGCGCTTGATGAGCGACTCCGAGAGGTCGCCGAGCGTCGCCATCACGACACCGGCGACGCCGAGCAGGACGCCGACCCACCAGTCGCCGTCGAGGGCGAGGGTCACGGTGGCGATGCCGGCCGCGATCCCGAAGACGAGGGACCCGCTGAAGCCCTCCCAGGACTTCTTGGGGCTGATGGTCGGGGCCATCGGGTGCTTGCCGAGGAAGACCCCCGCGGCGTAGCCGCCGACGTCGGAGGCGACCGTCGCCACGATGAAGGCCACGATGCGCCAGGGACCGTCCGTCTCGACCAGCATGAGCATGACGAAGACGCCCATGAGGTGCAGGTAGGACAGGCAGAACACCCCGGCGCTCGCGTCACGGACGAACCCGTCCGCACCGTCGGAGAGTCGCCACACGAGCGTGCCGATGACGGTCAGCGCCATCGCGACCGCGGCGGTCTCCATGCCGCCGTAGTACGCGCCGACGAGCATCAGCGTTCCACCGGTGAGCACCGGCAGGAACGGCACCTTGATGCCGGCGGTCCCGAGGGCCCGGGCGAGCTCCCACAGGCCGACGCCGAGCGCGAGCACGACGACCGCCACGAACACGTCCTTGAACAGGAACAGCGAGACGACGACCATCGCGCCGAGACCGGCGCCCACGCCGATCGCGGCGGGCAGGTTGCGGCCCGCGCGACTCTTGCGCTGGGCGACGGCCGGGTCGGTCTCCCCCAGGGGTCCGTCGGTGGGCGCGGCCTCCTCAGACCTCAAGGAGCTCCGCTTCCTTGTTCTTCAGCAGCTCGTCGATCTGGTCGACGTGCTGCTTCGTCAGGGCGTCGAGGCGCTTCTCGGCGCCCACGTTGTCGTCCTGGCTGATCTCGGAGTCCTTCTCGGCCTTGTCAAGGGTCTGCTTCGCGTTGCGTCGCACGCCGCGGACGGCGACGCGTCCCTCCTCGGCCTTGGAACGGGCGAGCTTGATGTACTCGCGGCGGCGCTCCTCAGTGAGCTCGGGCAGCGTCACCCGCAGCACCTTGCCGTCGTCGGAGGGGTTCACGCCGAGGTCGGAGTCGCGGATGGCCCGCTCGATCGCACCCTTCGCGCCCTGGTCGTACGGGCTGATGATGACGGTGCGCGGCTCGGGCACCTGGAAGCCGGCCAGCTGCTGCAGGGGCGTCGGCGTCCCGTAGTAGTCGGCCGTGATCTGGGAGAACATCGCCGGGTGGGCGCGACCGGTCCGGATGGCCGCGAACTCCTCCTGGGTGTGCTCGACGGCCTTGTCCATCTTGGTGCCGGCCTCGCGCAGGGTCTGGTCGATCACGGTGCGTCTCCTGTCGTCGTCCCGATGTGTGGTCCTGCGTCGCCGTGGACCAGCGTCCCGATCCTCTCACCCTGGAGCACCCGGGCGATGTTGCCCTCACCCTCCATGCCGAAGACGATCATCGGCAGGTCGTTCTCCATGCAGAGCGCGAACGCGGCGGCGTCGACGACCTTCAGGCCGAGGCGCAGGGCCTCCGCGAAGGTGAGGTCGTCGAAGCGGCGCGCGGAGGCGTCGGTGCGCGGGTCGGCGGAGTACACCCCGTCGACGCCGCTCTTGCTCATGAGCACCGCGTCGGCCTTGATCTCCAGGGCGCGCTGGGCGGCCACGGTGTCGGTGCTGAAGTAGGGCATGCCCGCGCCCGCGCCGAAGATGACGACGCGCCCCTTCTCGAGGTGCCGCATGGCCCGGCGCGGGATGTAGGGCTCCGCGACCTGGCCCATGGTGATGGCCGACTGCACGCGGGTGTCGATGCCCTGCTTCTCGATGAAGTCCTGCAGGGCGAGGCTGTTCATGACGGTGCCGAGCATGCCGATGTAGTCGGCCCGCGAACGCTCCATGCCCCGCTGGCTCAGCTCGGCGCCGCGGAAGAAGTTGCCGCCGCCGACGACGATCGCCACCTGCGCGCCCTCGCGGACCGCCTGGGCGACCTGGCGGGCGATGCCGTTGACGACGTCGGGGTCGATGCCGATCTTGCCGCCGCCGAACACCTCGCCGGACAGCTTGAGCAGCACGCGGCGGACGCCGGGGCCTGGGGCCCCGGCGTCCGCGGTGCTGAGGTCGGCCGGGTCACCGTGCGTCGGGTGGTGGGTCACGATGCTCCGGTCCTTCCTGTCGTGGTGCTGGTCGGCTCCGTGGATCAGGCGCCGATCTCGATGTGCGCGAAGCGCTTGACGTCCACGCCGGCGCCGTCGAGGACCGCCTTGACCGTCTTCTTGTTGTCGGTGACCGACGGCTGGTCGAGCAGGACGACGTCCTTGAAGAAGCCGTTGACGCGACCCTCGGTGATCTTCGCGATCGCCTGCTCGGGCTTGCCCTCCTCGCGGGCCGTCGCCTCGGCGATCTCGCGCTCCTTGGCGACGATGTCGGCGGGGACGTCCTCACGGGTGAGGTAGCGCGGACGCATCGCGGCGATCTGCATGGCGGCGCCGCGGGCGGCGTCGAGGTCGTCACCGGTGTACTCGACGAGGACGCCGACGGCGGGCGGCAGGTCGCTGGCGCGACGGTGCAGGTAGACGGCGACCTGGCCGTCGAACGCGGCCACGCGGCCGAGCTGGATCTTCTCGCCGATGACGGCGGCGAGGGCGCTGATGGTCTCCTCGACGGTCTTGCCGTCGTCGAGGGTCGTCTTCGCGAACGCGTCGGCGTCGGCGGGCTTCGTGGCGTCGGCCGCGGCGGCGAGCCGCTCGGCGAGCGCGATGAACTGCTCGTTCTTCGCGACGAAGTCGGTCTCGGAGTTCAGCTCGACGATCGCGTTGCCGGAGCTGGCCACGAGACCGGCGGAGGCCTCGCGCTCGGCGCCGCGCTTGGCGGCCTTCGCGGCACCGGAGATGCGCAGGATCTCGACGGCCTTGTCGAAGTCGCCGTCGGCCTCGGTGAGGGCCTTCTTGGCGTCCATCATGCCCGCGCCGGTGGCGTCGCGGAGCTTCTTCACGTCTGCGGCAGCAATGGCCATGTGAGGGTCTCTTCCCTGGGTCGTGGTGGTGGAAGGGGGGTGGTCGGGTGCCGGAGGTCGTCCGGCACCCGACCGGGTGTCACGGGGTCGACGTCACTTCTCGGCGG
>NZ_LUNF01000208.1:0-1885 GCF_001626145.1 Aeromicrobium sp. REDSEA-S32_B7 | reverse complement strand
GGTCGCCTCGGCCGCGGGGGCCTCGGCCGCGGGGGCGTCGGCCGCGGGGGCCTCGGCGGGGGCGTCGTCCTTCTTCTCCAGGAGCTCGCGCTCCCACTCGGCCAGCGGCTCCTCGGCGCCGTTCTCGGCACCCTCGGTCTTGGCACCGGAGCGGGCGATGAGGCCCTCGGCCACGGCGTCGGCGACGACGCGGGTCAGCAGGCCGACCGCGCGGATAGCGTCGTCGTTGCCCGGGATCGGGAAGTCGACCTCGTCGGGGTCGCAGTTGGTGTCCAGGATGCCGATGATCGGGATCCGGAGCTTGCGGGCCTCCTCGACGGCGAGGTGCTCCTTCTTGGTGTCGACGATCCACACCGCGGACGGCGTGCGGCCCATGTCGCGCACACCACCGAGGGTGCGGTTGAGCTTGTCGTACTCGCGACGCATCTGGAGGAGCTCCTTCTTCGTGCGGCCGGAGCCGGCCACGTCGTCGAAGTCGATCTCCTCGAGCTCCTTCATGCGCTGGAGGCGCTGGTGCATCGTCTGGAAGTTGGTGAGCATGCCGCCCAGCCAGCGCTGGTTCACGTAGGGCATGCCGACGCGCTTGGCCTGCTCCTCGATCGGCTCCTGCGCCTGGCGCTTCGTGCCGACGAAGAGGATCGTGCCGCCGCGGGCGACGGTGTTCTTGACGAACTCGTAGCCGGCGTCGATGTAGGCCAGCGACTGCTGCAGGTCGATGATGTAGATGCCGTTGCGCTCGGTGAAGATGAAGCGCTTCATCTTCGGGTTCCAGCGACGGGTCTGGTGCCCGAAGTGGACGCCGCTCTCGAGCAGCTCTCGCATGGTGACGACCGCCATGGTCGATCCTTCCTGTGGACGCACCGGCCCGAGGGCGGGTGGTCCGGTTCCTGGTTGACGCACCACCGGTCGGTGGTGCCCTGACTCCCGCGCCGCGCGAGCCGACCTGCGAGCAGGACCAGGGTCGCGCCCGAGGTTCGACCGGCTGGCGGTGTCACGACGGAGGCGGGCGTGCGAATTTCACGTCCGAGGACGTGATGGGGCCAGTCTAGGACACGGGGCCGGAGATCGAGAAATCCACAGGTCGGCGGCGACCGCGTGCCGCACGTCGACGGCGTCCACACCTCTGCGTCGGCCCCTGGAGCGGCGGCGTCGGCGACGGTTGGCTCGGGTCATGCGTCGTCCGTCCTCGAGTGCCCTGCTCCTGCTGGTCCCCCTCCTCACGCTGCTGACGCTCCTCCTGCCCGGCCCGGCCGTCGCCGACGAGAGGCCCGCCGACGGCCCGCCGTGGCGGTGGCCCCTGGGCTCGCGCCAGGTGACGGCGGACTTCGACCTGCCCGACGGGCCCTACCGTGCGGGTCACCGTGGCGTCGACCTGCCCGGTCGCGCCGGTGAGCCGGTCCGCTCGGTAGCGGTCGGGCGGGTGCTGTTCTCGGGCACCGTCGCCGGCGTGGGCGTGGTGACGGTCGAGCACGGGGCGGAGCGGTCCACCTACCAGCCCGTGGTCCGCCGGGTCGTCCGCGCCGGCGACGCGGTGCAGGCGGGCGACGTCCTCGGCCGGCTCGACGTCGCGGGATCGCACTGCGCCGGACCGTGCCTGCACCTCGGTCGGCTCGACGGCGAGCGCTACCTCGACCCGCGGGGGCGCCTGACGGGTGCGTCGCGGTTCGTGCTCGTCGACCCGGGAGGCCCGCTCCCCCGCCCGCCCGCGGGCACGTCCGGCGCGGCAGGAGGGACGGGTGCGTGGTCGCGACCGGTGGGAGGGCCGGTCACGTCGGCGTACGGGATGCGGGTGCACCCGGTCACCGGGGTGCGCACGCTGCACGACGGCGTCGACCTCGGCGCCGCGTGCGGCACGCCGGTGCGGGCCGCGCGCGCCGGCACGGTG
>NZ_LUNF01000207.1:0-7657 GCF_001626145.1 Aeromicrobium sp. REDSEA-S32_B7 | reverse complement strand
ACGTCGCGTGGCTCGTGTACCTGGGCGTCTTCCCGACCGCCATCGGGTTCACGACGTGGTCGTACGCGCTGCGGCGGCTGTCCGCGGGACAGGTCGCGTCGACGACCTACCTCGTGCCGGCCGTGGCGACGCTGATCTCCTGGGTGCTGCTCGGCGAGGTGCCGGCGCCACTCGCGTTCGTCGGCGGGGCACTGTGCCTGCTCGGCGTGGCCATCACCCGGCTGCGACGTCGAGGTGCGGCGACGTCGTGACGACCGCAGGGTGGGGGCATGACGAACATCAAGGTCGGTGACCGGGTCAGCTGGGACAGCCCCCAGGGACGTACGCAGGGCAAGGTCGTGGAGCGCAAGACCAAGGACTTCCAGCTCGACGGCCAGCAGTGGCGGGCCAGCGAGGACGAGCCGAAGCTCGTCGTCGAGAGCGAGAAGACCGGCGCGAAGGCGGCCCACGAGCCGTCGGCGCTGAACAAGCTCAAGAGCTGAGTCCGCCGGGTCCGCAGACCCACCGGTCCACGGCGAGGTCACGCAGCACGTCGGAGCGAGGACGACCACGGCCCTGTCACCATCGGGGCATGAAGACGTCGCTGCGACTCCTCCTGCTGCTGCCCCTCCTCGTGCTCGGAGCATGCTCGGACGTCGGGTCCGCCGTCGACGACGTCGCGTCGTCGGCCGGCACCCGGGCCGGGTGCGAGGTCGCCGGCCGGGCCGTGGACGAGGGCCGCGGACTGGTCGACCGAGTCGGTCAGGAGATCAGCGGCGACGCCGCCGGCGTGCGCCGTGCGACGAGGCCGAGTCGGCCGCTGCCGGCAGCGCCGTCGACGAACGGGCCGTCCAGGCTGCACAGTCGGAGTACGACCGCGCCTCCGACCAGCTCCGGTCCCTCTGCTGATCGACCCGCGCCGCACGATCCGCCCGCGCCTCGGTGGGGGTTCAGGTCTCCCACGTGACCTCAGGAGACCCGCGTCGGTGGCAGGACGTTTCGTGTCATCGACGCTGGATCTCCAGGGTTCGCGGGAAACAGTCAGCCCAGGAGGTCGAGGACGAGGTCGCGCAGGATCGCGAACCCGCGCTGGGTGAGCACCGACTCGGCGTGGAACTGGATGCCGTGGAAGTGCGGGCCGGCCACGTGGTGGATGTCGCCGGTCGCCTCCTCGCGCTCGACCGTGACGCCCGGGGGCAGCCCCGCGGCGCCGACGCGCGCGACGAACGTGTTGTAGAAGCCGACCGTCTCGGGTCGCCCGAGCACGTCGAGGCGCGCTTGCGTGCCCTGGAAGACGATGTCCTTGAACCCGAGCTCGAGGCCGAGGTTGCGGCTCAGCACCTGGTGGCCGAGGCACACGGCGAGGAACGGCTGCTCCGACGCCAGCAGGCCGACGACCACGTCGTCGACGACGGCGATCTTCGCGTCGCCGACGTCGCGCGGGTCGCCGGGGCCGGGACCGACCACCACGAGGTCGTACTCCTCGAGCGAGCGGCCGGAGCCGACCCAGTCCGCGTACGCGTCGTGGCGGACGACGTCGGTGGTCATGCCGAGCACGCCGAAGACGTGCGACAGCATGTTGACGAAGTCGTCCTCGCCGTCGACGACCACGACGCGACGGCCCTGCAGCGACGGCTCCGGCGCGGCGCCGGACTGGTCGGACAGCCAGAACTGGCTCAGCCGGGCGTTGCGCTCGCCGAGGGCGATCAGCACGTCGTCCTCGCGCGTGAACGCGTCGAAGCCCTCCACCGGCCCGGCCGCGGGGGTGGGGGCGTCGACCAGGCCGAACGCGCTGAGCACGCCCGACGCCTTCGCCCACGTCTCGGCCGTCTCGTAGTCGGGGTCGGAGTCGCGCACCAGCGTCGCGCCGGCGGTGACCTTCAGGTTGCCGTCGAGGTCGACGTCGGCGGTCCGGATGAGGATCGGGGCGTCGGCACGCTGCAGGCCCTCGGCGTCGCGGCCGACGAGCGCGGCCACCGACGCGTAGTAGCCGCGGCCGTGCTCCTCGTACTGCTCGATGAGCCGGCACGCGTTCTCGACCGGGCTGCCCGTGACGGTCGCCGCGAACATCGAGTCACGCAGCACCTCGCGCACGTCGCGGTCGGTGCGACCGGCCAGCAGGTACTCGGTGTGCACGAGGTGGCTCATCGGCTTGAGGTACGGGCCGAGGACGAGGCCGCCCTCGTGGCAGATGTCGCACATCATCTTGAGCTCCTCGTCGACGACCATGAAGAGCTCGTAGATCTCCTTCTCGTCGCGCAGGAACTCCAGCAGGGCCGACGTCTTGTCGGCATGCGTGGTGAGGCCCTTGGTGCGGAACGTGCCGCTGATCGGGTTCATCCGCACCTGGCCGGCCTCGACGCTCACGTGCCGCTCGGGGCTCGCGCCGACGAGGTAGCGGTCGCCGGTGAAGATGCAGAAGGTCCAGAAGGCGCCGCGCTCCCGCTCGAGCAGACGGCGGAAGACGGCGAGCGCGGCGTCGTGGCCCCAGTCGGCGATCTTCGCGCGGTAGTGCCGGCCGACGACGAGGTTCGCGCCCTCGCCCCGGCCGATCTCGTCGTCGATGATCTGGCGCACCATCGCCGCGTAGTCGGCGTCGGAGGTCTCGAACCCGCCGCGGTCCTCCAGCTCGACGCCGCCGTCGGGCAGCGTCGGGAGGAGGTCGGCGAGCGCCAGCTCGTGGAGCACGTCGGCGCGGACGACGCGCAACGGCGTGCCGTCGTCGTGCGCGGCGAACCCACGCTCGCGCGCCTGGCGGAACGGCACGAGCACCAGGCTGTCCCAGGTGGGGCCGTCGGCGGGGACCCCGGCCGCGAGCGGCACGTCGGCGAGGTTCTCGACGTCCTCGTAGGCGCCGCCGACCAAGGTCACCGTGTCGCTGTCGCGCACCCGGACGAGGGCGAACGCGGGCTGCTGCTGGAGCTCGCTGACGAGCGGGTGGGTCATGGGTGAGTCCTTCGGGTCGCCTCGGCCGCGCCGGGACGGAGAACGCCCAGACCACTCGGCTGAGGGGTCTGGGCGTGGGGTCGCGTGACAGGCCTCCTCTACGAGAGAGGACGCCACCAGCGGATGACCAGGGTGTGGTCGCAGCGCGATGTCACGGTCGCAGCCTAGCGCCTTGAGCGAGTGATACCACCCGGATACCATCGACTCATGGCCATGACGTTGCGACTCACCGACGAGCAGGACGCCGCGCTCACGCGGCTGGCGAACGCCCAGGGCATCAGCAAGAACGAGGCGGCCACGCGCGCCATCCAGCGTCAGCTCGATGAGAGCGAGCAGGAACGCGACTTCGTGGCTGCCCTGGACGACACGATTGCCCGCTACCCGAGCACCATCCGGCGCCTCGGCGAATGACGCGGTTCCTCACGCTGACGCAGGCGCTGAGGGCCGCTGAAGCAGTCATCGGGGAGACGCCGTTGGTCCGCGACATCGGCCTGGTCGAGTCGGCGCTCGCGCGCCCCCGGACGTCGGTGCTGGGGAAGGACGCTTATCCATCGCTCGACCAGAAGGCTGCGGCGATGCTGCAGTCCCTGGCGACGAACCATCCGCTGGTGGATGGGAACAAGCGGATGGCCTTCGCGTGCGCGTCGGTGTTCCTCACCATGAACCGCGCGCCACTCACCCTCGACGACGAGAGCCAGGCGTACGACCTCGTGATCGCCGTTGCGACCAGCGCGCTCCGTGACGTCCACGAGATCGCCCGCGCCCTTCGGGAGGGCATGTGAACGACCCCGCGAACAGTGTGGACATCGACGCCGACCTGATCCGCCGCGACCTCGCGCAGCTCGTCAGCTACCCCAGCGTGGGCGGCAGCGAGTCGGAGGCGTCCGTGCAGCGCTGGTGCGCCGCGACGTTGCAGGGCCTCGGGCTCGACGTCGACCTGTGGCAGCTCGACCTCGAGGAGCTGCGCGCCGACCCCGACTACCCGGGCGAGGAGGTCGAGCGCGAGGAGGCGTGGGGCTGCGTCGGGACCTGGCGCCCCGGCGGTTCCGGGCCGCGGGCGGCAGGGAGCACCGTGCCGGAGCTCGTGCTGAACGGGCACGTCGACGTCGTGCCGCCGGGCGACGCCGCCTGGTGGACGGCCCACGACCCGTGGTTCCTGCACGAGGCCGACGGCCGCTGGTACGGGCGGGGCACGTGCGACATGAAGGGCGGCGTGGTGGCGATCCTCGCCGCGGTCCGCGCGGTCGGTGACCGGCTGACGAGGCCGTTCGCGGTGCACCTCGTGGTGGGCGAGGAGGACGGCGGCCTGGGGACGTTCGCGACGCTGCGCCGCGGCCACACCGGACGGGCGTGCCTGATCGCCGAGCCGACGGCCGGCACGGTGGTGAGCGCGAACGCCGGGTCGCTCACGTTCCGCCTGGAGGTGCGGGGCAAGGCCACGCACGGGTCGCGGGCAGGGCACGGCGTCAGCGCGGTCGAGCTGTTCGAGCAGGTGCACGCGGCGCTGCGCCGCCTCGACGCGGAGCGGAACGTCGACCCGCCGGCGCCGTTCACGGACCGGCCGTGGCCGTTGTCGGTGGGCGTCGTGCAGGCGGGCGACTGGGCGAGCACGGTGCCCGACCTGCTCGTCGCCGAGGGCCGCTTCGGGGTGCGACCGGGCGAGTCGTTCGCCGACGCGACGGCGGTGTTCGAGGCGGCGGTCGCGGCGGTCGACCACCCGTGGCTGCGTGAGCACCCGCCCGTCGTCACCTGGCCGGGTGGGCGTTTCGCGGCGGGAGCGCTGCCCGACGGCCACCCCTTCGGCGCGAGCGTCCGCGACGCAGTGGTCGCGGGTGGTGGCGACGAGCCCCCGTTCGTGGGCGCGCCGTACGGCTCCGACCTGCGCCAGTACGCGGCCGCCGGCATCCCGACGGTGCAGTACGGCCCGGGGAACATCGAGGACGCGCACGCGGTCGACGAGTCGGTGCCGATCGACGAGGTCGTGCTCAGCGCCCGCGCCTACGCCCACCTGCTGCTGCACCACTGCAGCTGAACCACGTCACGCCTCTGCCGACCTGCGATGCTGGGCCGGTGACCCTCTCGCGACGGCGGCTGCTCGTGGGCGCGGGCGCCCTCGCCGCTCTCGTCGGCTGCGCGACGGACGAGCCCTGGCGAGACGCCCGGGGTCGGCTGCGGATCGCCACGGGCAACCGGGGGGCCGTGTTCGACCGCTACGGCGCTGCACTGGCCCGCGAGACCAGGGTGGTCATGCCCGACGTCGACGCCACGGAGGTGCTCAGCCGCGGGTCGGTGGACAACACCCGGCTGCTCTTGCAGGGGCGCGCCGACGTCGGCTTCTGCCTGGGCGACACGGCGCGGCTGGCGTTCGACGGCGCGCCGCCGTTCGACCGGCCCGCCGGTCTGGTCGCGGTGGGCCGGCTGTACGACAGCTTCCTGCAGGTCGTCGTGCCGCTGGAGTCCCCGGTCCGGGCCGTGCAGGACCTCGACGGTCGACGTGTGGCGGCGGGACAGGTCGGGTCGGGCACCCGGCTGGTGGTCGAGCGCTGCCTCGCCGCCGCCGGGCTCAGGACGGACGCGGTCGACGTGGAGGACCTCTCCCTCGGCGACTCCGTCGCCGCGCTGGAGACCGGGCGTGTCGACGCGCTCGCCTTCGTGAGTGGCTTCCCGGTGCCCGCTCTCGTCGAGCTCGGCCGGCGACAGGCCCTGAGGGCCCTCGACCTGGGCGACCTCGTCGGTGTCCTGGCCGCGCGTCCGGGCGGCGAGGAGTACGTGGCAGGTCCCCTGCCCGCCGCCCCGTACCGGCTGTCCGAGCCGGTGCGGACGGTGAGCGTGAAGACCTACCTGCTGGCTCGTCCGAGCCTGGACGACGACCTCGTCGGCGGGTTCGCGTCCGTCGTCTTCGACCGCCAGGACGCACTCGTCCGACGCGTGCCCGACGTCCGTCAGCCCACGCTCGCGGCGGCCATGTTCACCCAGCCGATCCCGTTGCACCCTGGCGCGGAGGCCTTCCTGCGGCGTCGGCTCGACCGGGGAGCGTGACCTCGACCGCGAGCCCCGGACGAGCCGCCCGGCGGCGGGTGGAGCCGCCGGCGTCGCGCACCCGGAGCTCCAGGATCGAGAGCCCGAGCCCGGTGCCGGCCACGTCGGCGTGCCGGTCCAGCCGGTGGAAGCGCCGTCCCACCTCGGCCGCCTCCTGCGGCGTCACCCCCGCCCCGTGGTCGCGCACCAACAGCCGGACCGTCCCTGAATCGGCAGTGAGCTCGACCTCCACGTCGGCGTCCGGCGCGTACTTCGCGGCGTTGTCGAGCAGCACGTCGACGACCGTGGGGACGAGATCCTCCTCCAGCACCGCCGGCACGACCCCGTCGGGGACGCGGGCCCGCAGGTGCGTCCCGAAGAGCGGTTGCCAGAGCTCCACGCGGCTGCGCACCTGGGCGGCCACGTCGACGTCGAAGAGCTCCCGGTCGAGGCTGCCCACCCGGCTGATGGCGATGACGTCCTCCAGCGACTGCGCCATCCGCTCGGTCTCCGCGAGCACCGGCACCACCGACTCGTCCTCGCGGGCGAGCCGCTCCAGACGCAGCCGGATGGCCGTCAACGGGTTCGCCAGCTGGTGCGACACGTCGGCGACCAGGTCGCGCTGCTGCTGCCGCGCCTGCTCGACGTCGTCGACCATCTGGTTGAACGCCTGGACCAGCCGGCGCAGCTCCGGCGGCCCCTCCACCGGGCCGACGGCGGACGCCCGACCCCGGCCGAGCGCGTGGACGCGGTCCTCGAGCTGCTCGACGGGTCGCACGATCCAGCGCACCAGCGGGACGCCGACCAGCCATCCGAGCAGCACCAGGAACAGGAGCGCGGCGAGCGAGACCAGTCCCATCACGCGCGCGACGTCGGCGCGCGGTCCGGAGGTGTCCTCCACCATGACGACGGCACCCAGCACCTGCGCGTCGCGCCCCACCGGCGTGGCCACCACCAGGTCGTCGTCGGCCCACGGCCACAGGGGACCGGGAGCGGTGGTCGGGGTGCCGGCCAGCGCGGCTCGGACGGCGGTGGGCAGGCCCGGCACGCCCTCCGGCAACGGTGCACCGCCACCGCCGACGACGCTGCCGCCATTGGGATGCAGCACCTGTCCCGACATGTAGGAACTGTCGTCGCAGGCGAGGAACAGGAAAGCGGGGGCCACTTCGTTGGGTTCGCCCGGACGGCCCATCGGCGTATCCTCGCCGAAATCGTCCATATTCTCGGGCGGCTGGCCGCCGCAGGGATTGAGCGGGGTCCAGATCGGCCCCGGTGCGACCGCATTGACCCGAATGCCGTCGGCCACGAGGTTTTCCGACAACGAGCGGGTGAAGGCGGTGATCGCGCCCTTGGTGGCACTGTAGTCGAGCAGGATCGGCGCGCCCTTGTACATGGTCACGCTGGTGCAGTTCACGATCGCCGCACCGCGCTGCAGGTGCGGGCGTGCCGCCTGGACGAGGTAGAACATCGAGAAGATGTTGGTCTGGAAGGTGCGCTGCAATTGTTCGGCCGTGATATCCGTCACGTCCTCGTCGGGGTGCTGTTCGCCGGCATTGTTGACCAGCACATCCAGCCGGCCCCATTTGCCGATCACCGCATCGACGAACCCGCGGCAATGGTCGGGATCGCCCAAATCGCCCGCCGACAGCAGCACTTCGGCGCCCTCGGCCTCGCACGCTTCGCGGGTGATCCGCGCATCGTCATGCTCTTCGAG
>NZ_LUNF01000206.1:0-9349 GCF_001626145.1 Aeromicrobium sp. REDSEA-S32_B7 | reverse complement strand
GCTCGGTAGCCGCCGCCCAGACGGTGACGGTGTCGTCGACGGCCCCGACCACCCGGGCGCCGAGCAGCACCGAGCCGGCGACGACGACCACCCCGACCCACAGGCGCGGGTCGCGCCACCCGGGCGTGCGGGTGCGCGTCGCGGTGGGTGCGGAGGTGGGAGGGGCGGCTGGTGGGGTCCCGAGATCGATGGCCACGGGCGGCATCCTTCCCCGCCGTCGCCGACTCCTCACCTGCTCATCCACAGCCCGCCCGGGTCGCGCCCGCGGACGGGACCGGAGGTGACACGATGGACCCATGTCCGCCACTCCCCGCTTCCTCACGCTCGCCGACGTGGCGGAGGTGCTCAACACCTCGAGCGCGCAGGTCTACGCGCTGGTGCGACGCGGGGAGCTGCCGGCGATCAAGATCGGCGGACGCGGCCAGTGGCGGGTCGAGGCGGCCCGGCTCGAGGAGTTCATCGAGCAGATGTACGCCCAGACCAAGACGTTCGTCGACGAGCACCCCTACGAGGAGGCCGAGCGCGAGGCCGGCCACGCCGAGCGGCAGCACGCCGAGCGACGACGGCGCGGACGGGGTGGCCGGTGCGCCGAGCACCCGGCCCGGCGACGTGTCGACCGTCGCCAGCTCCGCGGCGCGGGTGCCCAGCGTCTTCGCCTCGGTGAGGATCGACTCACGGGCGGGGGAGTCCTTCGGGTAGCGGTCGGCCGAGTCCTCGAGCATGTCGATGCGGTCCCAGGTGGCCTCCTGCAGCTCCTGCACCGTCGTGGCCGCGGCCTCGCCGCGCACGGTGAGGAACGCCTCGGCCACCGCACGCGACCCGGCCGCCGCTGTCCGCGGCGTCGACGCCGTGTAGGCGATGTCGAGGACGGCCGTGTCGGGCGGGTTCGTCACCGACACCCCCCTCCTCAGGGCACCCGCCGAGGTGTCGAGGTCGTCGGCGGCAGCCGTCAGCACGTCGCCGGACGTCACCAGCTGGGCGTCGGTCGCGACGTCGAGCGTCGGGCTCGACCCGCTGGAGGGGCTGACGTCGACCGGCACGACCCGCACCGACGTGGTGGCGGTGTACGTCACGGGCAGCAGCACCCAGGCGAGGACGCCGAGCAGGACGCCGACCACCGCACCCAGCGCGAGCACGCGCCAGCGTCGGCGCAGGGTGCCGGCGAGCTCACTGAGCTGGGCGGGCTGAGGTGGTGCGGACTGCATGCAGGAGCTCCTCGGGTACGGGACGTCATGCACTGGGAGCGACGACGGCCTCGTTCATGACGCCGCGGGCGGGCGTCCGTGCCTGTGAGTTGAGCCATTGACCCGCTGTCTCACCCGGTTACTATGGCCGAGTTGCAACTGCCTGTGTCACGAACGCGGGCAGTCCCGGCCGGAGACCGTCACCACGGTGGAGGGCGGGGAACGATCCAGGGGAAAGTTCAGATGTCCATCGATGAATCGCGCATGTCTGCGCGCGCGTCCGGCGTAGAGCTGGACGACGCGCACCTGCTGTCCCTCGCGCGGGACGGCGACGACGACGCCTATGCCGAGCTGTTCCGTCGGTACCGGCCCGTGGCCCTGCGCCTCGCCCGGCGCCTCGGCGCACCGACCGAGGCCGAGGACACCGTGTCCGAGGCGTTCGCCCAGGTGCTCGGCCAGCTCCGCCGCGGTCTCGGTCCCGAGCGTGCCTTCCGCGCGTACGTGCTGACCTCGGTCCGCCACGAGGCCGCCCGACGGGGACGGCTGCGCCAGCGCGTCCAGCCGACGGACGACCTCGCGACGATCGACACCGCGGTGCCGTTCGGGCACGGACAGCTCGACACGTTCGAGCGCGACCTCGTCCGGTCCGCCTTCGCGTCGCTGCCCGAGCGCTGGCGCACGGTGCTCTGGTACCTCGACGTCGAAGGACTCAAGCCGCACGAGGTCAGCGACCGGCTCGGTCTCACGGCCAACGGCGTCTCCGCGCTCGTGTACCGCGCCCGCGCCGGGCTCCGCGAGGCCTACCTCGCGCAGCACGTCGCCGCCGACGGCGTCGAGGCCAGCGACGAGTGCCGTCAGCTGCGTCCCCGGCTCGCGTCGCTCGTGCGGCGCACCGTCGGCATGCGCGAGCAGAAGCGCATCCACGTCCACCTCGAGGCTTGCCCGTCCTGCATGGCCAGCTACCTCGAGCTCGAGGACGTCAACGCCCGCGTCGTGGCCCCGCAGCAGGCCGTCGCCGGCGTCCGCGCCTGACGTCCGCAGGCCACCGGGTGCGTCGCAGGGTCCTGCTCGTCGTGGTGCTGCTCGCCCTCGTGGCGGGTCTGCTCGTGACGGTGCGGCTGGTCGGGCCGGGAGGCGACCGTGCCGACGCACCGACCGACCTCTCCGACCCTGCGCAGGGTCGGCTCGCGTGGCACGACGAGTTCTCCGGCGCCCGCGTCGACCCCGACCGCTGGACGGTCCGCGACGACACGACGCTGTCCTTCGACCAGGCCCGCATCCGGGCCGACGCCGTCGAGGTGCGCGGCGGGCGCCTGCGCATCACCGCCCGGTCCGACCCGGCCGGCGACACCTCCGGCGAGCGTCCCGTCAGCACGGGCTACCTCGACACGATCGGCCACTTCGCCCAGCAGCACGGACGGTGGGAGGTGCGGGCTCGGCTCCCCGTCGAGCCCGGCCGCTCGCGGGCGCTCTGGCCGGCCTTCTGGCTGCGGGCCTCCGACCTGCCCGGCGAGATCGACGTCGTCGAGGCGTGGGGCACCCCCACCTCCCGGCAGCGGAGCGCGATGTCCGAGCAGTACGCCTGGACCGTCCACGAGGACACCACCGCCCCTCCCGGGTACCGGCGGGTCGGCGGCTGGGGGCGGGCCGCGGAGCCGCTCGCCGACGGCTTCCACACCTACGCGGTCGACTGGACGCCCGGCTGCCTGCGGTTCTCGCTCGACGGCCGCACGACGGGCTTCGTCGACCTCGACCGCGAGCCGCGCCTGCGCCGAGCGCTCGACGGTCCGGTCGACATCCGGCTCAACCTGCAGGTCGGCAGCAGCTACTGGGGCCGCCTCGATCCCGAGCGCCCGGGCACCACCGGGCTCCCGGCCACCTTCGAGATCGACCACGTCCGGGTCTTCCGTCCTCGTCCCGCCCGGGACTGAAGTCCTGACTTCGCGTTCGTGACCTGAGACACGCCCGAATCGGCCTCGTCCTGCGTCACGCGCCCACGCTCCTCCGCTCTCCAGGCATGCACGAACGTCCAGGGGATCGGAGAACCGGTGAGCATCACGCGCACGACCTACGGGGTGGGATACGCCAGCGGCGTGTTCGACATGTTCCACGTCGGCCACCTCAACCTGCTGCGCCGGGCACGGCACCGCTGCCGCCACCTCGTGGTCGGCGTCGCGAGCGACGAGTACGTCGAGATCCTCAAGGGTCGCCAGCCCGTCGTGCCGTGCGACGAGCGCATCGACATCATCTCCGCGCTCGGCATCGTCGACGAGGTGGTCATCGACCGCTCCGAGGACAAGCGCATGGTGTGGGAGCAGCGACCCTTCGACGTGATCTTCAAGGGCGACGACTGGCAGGGCACGCCGAAGGGCTACCGGCTCGAGCGCACGATGGGCGAGATCGGCGTCGACGTCGTCTACTACCCGTACACGCGGCAGACGTCGAGCACCATGCTGCGCGCCCACCTCACCGGTGCCGAGCTGGAGGGGCTCGCGTGAGGGTCGACAGCGCGGTCGAGGTGCTCGACGCCGCCACGACCCCGTACGCACCGCCCGTCACCGTCGTCGTGCCCACCCACGACCGCCCGACGCTGATGGCCGAGGCCGTGCGCAGCGTCCTGCTGCAGGAGTACGCCGGACCGGTCGAGGTCGTCGTGGTCTTCGACGCCTGCGAGCCGGTGCTGCCCGACGTCGCGCTGCTGCCGGGCCAGAGCCTGCGCGCCGTGGTCAACGACCGCGTCCGCGGCCTCGCCGGCGCCCGCAACACCGGCATCCTGGTCGCCAGCCACCCGTTCGTCGCCTTCCTGGACGACGACGACACCTGGCTACCGGGCAAGCTGGCCGCCCAGATGCCGCTCTTTCGCGACCACCCGGACGCCCGGCTGGTGGCCACCGCGATGCAGGTCGACGACGGCGAGCGCCTCACCGACCGGCTCGTCCCCGCCGACGTCGTCTCGCACGCCGAGCTCGTGCGCGAGCGGTTCGGGGGCCTGCACTCCAGCAGCTTCGTGTTCCGGCGCGACGCGCTCGTCGACGAGATCGGCATGATCGACGAGGACCTCCCGCGTGGCTACGCCGAGGACACCGACGTGCTCCTGGCGGCGTCGCGGCTCGCGCCCGTGCGACTCGTGAACGAGCCCCTCGTACGGGTGCGCTGGCAGGGCCAGTCCTACTTCTTCGGGCGCTGGGCCGACTACGCCGCCGCGCTCACCTACCTCCTCCACAAGCACCCGCAGTTCGCCGACGACGACGCCGCGCACGCGCGGATGCTCTCGCAGATCGCGTTCGGCGAGGTCTCCTCCGGTCAGCGTCGGGCCGGCCGCCGGCACGCCCGGCAGGCCCTGGCGCTGCGACCCACCACCCTGCGCGCCTGGCTGGCGCTCGCCGTCGGTCTGCGTCTGCTGACGCCCGGCGCCGTCGTCACCGTCGCGCGACGCTTCGGAAAGGGCATCTGACATGCGCATCCTCATCGCCTGCTCCTCCGGCGGACACCTCGCCCAGGCCCTCGCCCTCGAGCCCTGGTGGGGCGAGCACGAGCGGCTCTGGGTCACCGGGCCCACCGAGGACGCCCGGCTGAAGTTGCGCGACGAGCGCGTCATCGAGTGCGCGTGGCCGACGCAGCGCAACCTGCCGAACCTCGCCCGCAACATGGTGCTGGCCCGCCGGGTCATCGACGAGTGGCGTCCCGACGTGGTCTTCAGCACCGGCGCCGCCGTCGCCGTGCCGTTCCTGCGCCAGGCGCGCCGGGTCGGCGCCCGGTCGATCTTCCTGGAGACGATCGACCGCATCGACAAGCCGTCGCTGACCGGTCGGCTGGTGTACCCGTTCGTCGACGAGTACCTGACGCAGTGGGACCAGCTCACCGAGAAGCTGCCGCGCGCGCAGACCGTCGGCCTGGTGCTGTGACCGAGCCGCTCAGCGTCGTCGCGAGCGTCGGCACCTACCACCACCCGTTCGACCGCTTCGTCGACTGGCTGGAGCCGTGGGCCGACGCGCAGGAGGCCGCCGTGGTCTTCCAGCACGGCTCGACCCGACCGCTGGGCAGGGCCGACAACCGCACCATGATGGCGCCCGACGAGCTGCTCGAGCACTACCGGCGCGCCGACGTCGTGGTGCTCCAGGGCGGTGCCGGCGGCGTCATGGACGCACGCCGCGCCGGTCGCATCCCGATCGTCGTGCCCCGCGTGCCGGTCGACGACGAGGTCGTCGACGACCACCAGGTCGTGCTCAGCCGACGGCTGGCCGAGATGGGGCTCGTGCACGTCGCGGAGTCGCGCGAGCAGCTGCACCGGCTGCTCGACGAGGTGGCCGCCGGCACGCTGCGCACCCGGTCGGAGGAGCTGCAGCCGACTGCCGGCGTCCTCGAGGCCACCCGGCTGCTCGGCGACCTGCCCGAGGCGCGCCGTGACGCCGAGGGGCGCACGCGCCTGGGCGTCCCGCGCAGCACCCGGGCCCCCGCAGGTGAGGAGTTCCTCGCCGCCCGCGCCCAACGTCGTCGCAGCGGCATGGTCCGGGCCGTCGCCGACGCCGTGCGGCAGGGACTGGTCGGCTACCTCCTGACCTTCACGACGGCCCTCGCGCTCGCCGTCCACTTCGGGCTGGACGGCGACGTCGGCCGCGCCGTCGTGGCCGGCGTCGGGGCGTGGCTCGTCTACAGCTGGCTCGCGCAGCCCGCGGCCGAGCGCGCCAGCTCGCTCACCCCGGTCGTCCGCCTGCTCGGCATCGTCGGCGCGGCGGTCGTGGCCGGTCTGCTGCTCGGCGTCCAGAGCACGCCCGACCTGCGTCGCGGCCTGCTCGCGGTGCTGGCCGCCGCCCTCGTCTTCGTCGGCTACGGCGTCGCGCACCGTGTCGTCCGGCGTCGCACGCCCACGGTCCTGGTGGGCGAGGAGCGTCGGGTCCGCCGGCTGACGGACCACTGGGCCGGCCGGCGCGACGTCGACGTCGTGGCCTCGTGCGTCTGGCGCGGCGATGCGGAGTCCGTGCCCCTCGGCTCGCCGGGGTCGCTGTCGCGGATCGTGCCCGACGTCATGGCGACCGTCTACCGCCAGCGCGCCCGGTCCGTCGTCATCGCCTCCGACCACGCGCTCACCACGCCCGCGCTGCGCCACCTGGCCTGGGCGCTGCAGCGCGCCGACGTCGAGTGCCTGGTGCTCGCCGACATGGAGGACCACGTCGAGTACATGCGTCCGCGCATGGTGGCCGACCAGCTGGCGCTGACCATGCGGCCTCCCAACGAGCACCTGGTGTCGGTCGCGGTCAAGTCAGTCGTCGACCGCACGGCCGCGCTCGTCGGCCTGGTGGTCCTGTCGCCGGTGATGCTCGCCGTTGCCCTCGCAGTGCGGCTCACGTCGGCCGGACCGGTGATCTTCCGCCAGGAGCGCACCGGACGCGACGGGACAACGTTCACGATGCTGAAGTTCCGCACCATGGTCGTCGACGCCGAGGAGCGGCTCGATGAGCTCGTCGTCCGCAACGAGGGTGCCGGCCCCCTGTTCAAGCTCGACGACGACCCCCGGGTCACGCCCGTCGGACGCGTCCTGCGTCGCACGTCGCTCGACGAGCTCCCGCAGCTGGTCAACGTGCTGCTCGGCCACATGTCGCTCGTCGGCCCTCGGCCCGCCCTGCCGCGCGAGACGGCCCAGTACAGCCAGTGGGTCTGGCGACGGCTGCACGTGCGCCCCGGACTCACCGGCCTGTGGCAGGTCAGCGGTCGTTCGCAGCTGAGCTGGGAGGAGTCGATCCGGCTCGACCTGCAGTACGTCAACACCTGGAGCCTGCGCCTCGACGCCCGGATCCTGCTGCGCACCGTGCGCGCCGTGCTCGTACGTGACGGCGCTCTCTGAACCCGCCACGCGGTGTCACCCACTGTTACTGTGACGTTTCCTGACGTGACGAGACCGAGGAGCCGCCGGACCGCATGAGTGACATCGCCTACAAGCTGAGGGTCCTGCGACAGATCGGCCTCCTCAAGGTCCAGCCGCCCCACCGGCTCCTCAAGGCGGGCATCAAGCTCGCCACCTGGGGCCCCGGCTTCCCGTCGGCTGTGGCCGCCGCGGCCGCCCGCTTCCCGAACCAGACCGCGATCATCGACGACGCCGGCGAGATCACGTGGGCCGAGCTGCGCGACGAGATCAACCAGACGACGGCCGCGCTCAAGGCCCGCGGCGTGCAGGTCGGCGACGCGGTCGCGCTCATGGGACGCAACCACCGCTGGATGGTGGTCTCGATGGTCTCGATCATGCAGATCGGCGCGAAGGTGCTGCTGCTCAACACGATGGCCAGCGCCTCCCAGCTCGGCGAGCTCACGCGACGCGAGGGCGCCAAGTTCGCCATCGTCGACCAGGAGTTCCTCAAGGTCACGTCCGAGATCGACCGCGACCTCGTCGTCGTGGCGTGGGCCGACGACGACTCCCACGGCCTGCCGACCCTGTCGGGCCTCGCCGAGGGGCAGCCGACCGACGACCACAAGAAGCCGTCCAAGCCGGGCGGCATCGTCATCTTCACCTCCGGCACCACCGGGCTGCCGAAGGGCGCGAACCGCAAGGAGCCGGAGAACCTCGACCCGCTCCTCACCTTCTTCGGGTCCATCCCGTACCACGGCAACTCCACGGTCGTGCTGGCCGCGCCGCTGTTCCACTCGTGGGGCCTCATCAACTTCGGGTTCGGCCTCTCGACCGTCCCGACCTACGTCCTGCGCCGCAAGTTCGATCCCGCGCAGGTCCTCGAGGACATCGACCGGTACAAGGCCGAGGTGCTCGTCGTCGTGCCGCTGATGATGCAGCGTCTGGTGAACCTCGACCGCGAGGTGGCCGACCGCTACGACGTCTCCAGCCTGCGCATCACCGCCTCGAGCGGCTCGGCGCTCGCCGGTGACCTGGCGATCGACTTCATGGACCGCTTCACCGACTCGGTCTACAACTTCTACGGCGCCACCGAGACCGGCTGGGTGTCCATCGCCTCGCCGGAGGACCTGCGCGCGGCACCCGGCACCGCGGGTCGCGTGCCGTGGCGCACGGTCGCGAAGATCCTCGACACCGACGGCAACGAGCTGCCGCCGGGCGAGACGGGCGTCATCTACGTCGGCAACGAGATGCAGTTCGGCGGCTACACCGACGGCAACACCAAGGACTTCCGCGACGGGCTCATGCACACGGGCGACCTCGGCTACTTCGACGAGGACGGTCGCCTGTTCGTGGCCGGCCGCGACGACGACATGATCATCTCCGGCGGCGAGAACGTGTTCCCCCGCGAGCTGGAGGACGCGCTCATCGGCCACCCGTCCATCACCGACGTCGTGGTCGTCGGCGTGCCCGACCCCGACTGGGGCCACTGCCTCGCCGCCTACGTGGTGGTGAAGGACGGCGCGTCGCTCGACGAGGACGAGGTCGTCTCCTACGCCAAGGAGCGGGTCGCCCGCTTCGCCGTGCCGCGTCGGACCAAGTTCCTCGACGAGCTGCCCCGCAACCCCACGGGCAAGGTCATGAAGCGCGAGCTCCCCGAGTTCGACTGACCCCGAGGGCGCTCCGCGCCCGAGCGGGTCAGTCGGGTCGAGTGGTGCACGCCGAAGGCGTCCCGCTGTATCGAGACCTGGCAAGCGTCCAGGCCCCGGTGCCTCCACCTGCCCCGCGCCGAGCCGTTGCCGGGTGGTCTCGATACGCAGGGACCTCGCAAGCTCGTCCCTGCTACTCGACCAGCGGAACGTTTCGCTGGTCGAGTAGCGCGGAGCCGCGAGGGACGAGCGTGCTCCGGGCGTATCGAGACCACTCCACGCCGGCGCTGGGGGTTGGCCCGAGCTGGGCTGTTGCCGGGTGGTCTCGATACGTCAGGACTTCGCAAGCTCGTCCTGACTACTCGACCAGCGATCGCGCTGGTCGAGTAGCGCGGAGCCGCGAGGGACGAGCGTGCTCCGGGCGTATCGAGACCACTCCACGCTGTCGCTGGGGGTTGGCCCGCGCTGGGCTGTTGCCGGGTGGTCTCGATACGCAGCCACGGCGCTCCTTCGTCGCCCGTGGCCGCTACTCGACCAGCGGAACCTTCCGCTGGTCGAGTAGCGCGGAGCCGCGAGGGACGAGCGTGCTTCGGGCGTATCGAGACCACTCTGGGGTGTCGCTGGGGGCTGGTTTGCGCTGATCTGTTGCCGGGTGGTCTCGATACGCGGCCACGGCG
>NZ_LUNF01000205.1:0-7056 GCF_001626145.1 Aeromicrobium sp. REDSEA-S32_B7 | reverse complement strand
GTCGGCATGGCCACCAACATCGCCCCGCACAACCTCGTCGAGGTCGTGCAGGCCCTGCGCCACCTCATCGAGCACCCCGGAGCCGACCTCGACGACCTCATGCGCTTCGTGCCCGGGCCCGACCTGCCCACCGGCGGCAAGATCGTCGGTCTCGACGGCATCCGCGACGCCTACGCGACCGGCAACGGCTCGTTCCGCATGCGCGCGACCACCCGGATCGAGAACATCACGCCCCGTCGCAAGGGCATCGTCGTCACCGAGCTGCCCTACAACGTCGGCACGGAGAAGGTCGTCGAGGCGATCAAGAAGCTCGTGCAGGCCAAGAAGCTGCAGGGCATCTCCGACATCAAGAACCTGACCGACCGTCACAAGGGCCTGCACCTCGTGATCGAGGTGAAGAACGGGATCGTGCCCGAGGCGCTGCTCGAGCAGCTCTTCAAGCAGACGCCGATGGAGTCCTCGTTCTCGATCAACGCGGTCGCGCTCGTCGACGGGCAGCCGCGGACGCTGGGCCTCAAGCAGATGCTCGAGGTCTACCTCGACCACCGCTTCCAGGTCGTGCGCCGCCGCAGCGAGTTCCGTCGGGCGAAGGCGGCCGACCGGCTCCACCTCGTCGAGGGCCTGCTCGTGGCGATCGTCGACATCGACGAGGTCATCCAGCTGGTCCGCAGCAGCGACAACCGCGGCGAGGCGCGCACCCGCCTGATGGGCGTGTTCGACCTCAGCGAGGCGCAGGCCGACTTCATCCTCGACCGGACGCTCGGCAGCCTCACCAGGTTCTCCCGCATCGAGCTGGAGAAGGAGGCCGACGAGCTGCGCGCCACCATCGAGCAGCTCGAGGAGATCCTCGGCGACGACACCGTCCTGCGCGGCGTCGTCTCCGACGAGCTCGCCGAGGTCGCCCAGAGCTTCGGCACGCCGCGCCGCACCGTCCTCCTGGAGTCCGCGGGCCAGACCGTCACCGCCACGGCGTCGCTCGAGGTCGCCGACGACCCGTGCTTCGTGCTGCTGTCGGCGACCGGCCTGCTGGCCCGCACCACCGACGCGACGCCGTTCGGCGACGTCGGGAACCGCGCGAAGCACGACGTGATCGTCTCCGCAGTCGCGACGACGGCCCGCGGGCAGGTCGGCCTCGTGACGCAGGACGGCGTGGTCCACCGGCTCGACGTCCTCGACATCCCCGCGCTGCCGCCGACCGCGTCGGCGCCGCACGTGCAGGGGGGGATCCCGCTGCGTGAGCTGCTGTCGACCCCTGCCGCGCCGATCACGCTGATGTCGTTGTCCGACGACGGGCCCGGGATCGCCCTGGGCACCCGCGCGGGTGTCGTCAAGCGGGTCAAGCCCGACCCCGTCCTCACCCGCGACGCGTGGGAGGTCGTCAGCCTCGCCGACGGCGACGTCGTGGTGGGCGCCGCGCCGCTCGCGACGGGCGAGGAACAGCTCGTCTTCGTCACGTCCGACGCCCAGCTCCTGCGCTTCGAGGCCGGTCTGGTGCGGCCCCAGGGCCGTGGCGGCGGTGGGGTCGCCGGCGTCAAGCTCGCACCCGGACAGCGCGTCGTCGGCTTCGGCGTCGTCGGCGACGTCGACTCCGCGCACGTCCTCACCATCGCCGGCTCCGGTGACGCGCTCCCCGGCACGCAGACGGGCGCGGCCAAGGTCACGCCCCTGTCGGCCTTCCCGGCCAAGGGACGCGCCACGGGAGGGGTGCGCTGCCAGCGGCTCCTGAAGGGCGAGGACGGGCTGATCCTGGCGTGGGTGGGCGACGGCGTGCCCCTCGCCTGCGCCACGAGCGGGTCGCCGGTCGACCTGCCTGCGGTGGACCCCAGGCGCGACGGCTCCGGCGTGCCCGTGGCCCAGCCCGTGCTGGCCGCCGCGTCGCCCGCGGCACTCCTGCCGGGACTCCCCGTCGTGCGAGACTGACGCCGTGCGCCCTCTCACCCGAACCGCGTCCATCTCGCCGCTCCGGGCGGCCCTGCTGCCGCTCGCGCTCGTCCTCGCCGTGCTGCTCGCCGGCTGCACGGGCGGCGGTGACGACGGCGGCTCCACGGACACCGCCGCCGTGCAGAAGCGGCTCGACGCTGCCAAGAGGACCATCGACGACGCCGAGACGGTCGACGTCTCGCTGACGACGTCGTCGGTGCCGGACGGCGTGTCCGGCCTGCTCTCCGCGACGGGGAAGGGCAACCACTCCCCCGCCTTCGAGGGTGACGTGAAGGTCTCCTCCGGCGGTGCCACGCTGACCGCCAAGGTGATCGCCGTCGACGGCACCGTCTACGCGAACACGGGCATCACGCCGGGCTACCTCACGATCGATCCCGCGTCGCTCAAGGCACCCGACCCGGCGGGCCTGCTCGACCCCGACTCCGGTCTCACGAGCATCCTCGCCTCCACGGAGGACCTGAAGACGGGCGACCAGTCGCGCGACGGCCGCGACGTGCTCACCTCCGTCACCGGGACGCTCCCCGGCTCGGTCGTGGCCGACATCATCCCGTCGGCCTCCCGGCAGGGGACGTTCACGGTCACGTACCGGCTGACCGACGAGGACGAGCTGCGCGACGCCAAGATGACCGGGCCGTTCTACGGCGAGGGCTCGAAGGTCACCTACACGGTCAAGCTCGCCACGTCGGACGAGCCCGTCACGATCACGGCTCCCGCCGCGACCGGCGGCCGCTGACCCGTGGCGGAACCCCGCGGCCCCGGCGACGTCCGGCTGGCCTCGCGCACCTTGCTCGGCCTGGCCGCGGTGGCCATCGCGTTCGCGGCGGCCGACACGTACGTCGTCGTGCTCGCGCTGCCCGACATGATGTCGGCGAGCGGCCTCGACGTCGACGAGCTCCAGCGCGCGGCCCCGATCGTCTCGGGCTTCCTGCTCGGCTACGTCGGGGTGCTGCCCCTCATCGGACGGATCTCCGACCTGCGCGGCCGGGTGCCGGTGCTGCTGGGGTCGCTGGTCGTCTTCGCCGTCGGGTCCCTGGTGACCGCCGCGGCCTACGACCTGGAGACCATCGTCGCGGGACGTCTCCTGCAGGGTGTCGGGGGCGGCGGGCTCATCCCCCCGACCCTCGCGCTGGTCGCGGACCTGTGGCCCCCGAAGCGGCGCGGCCTCCCCCTGGGCGTCGTGGGTGCGGTGCAGGAGCTCGGCAGCGTCCTCGGACCGCTCTACGGCGCGGTGGTGCTGGCGTTCGGGTCGTGGCGTGACATCTTCTGGGTGAACGCCGCCGTCGGCCTGCTGCTCGCCGCGGTCATGCTGCGGCTGCGGGACGCGGCCCCGTCGACGGAAGAAGCTACGGCGACCGACCGTGGTCGCCCCGACCTGCTGGGCGCCGGCCTCCTCGCCCTCTCGCTGCTCGGTCTGTCGCTCGTGATGCTGGAGCCGCAGCGGCTCGTCACCGGCGTCACCTCGGGCCTGGCGTTCCTGCCGGTCACCGGCGACTCGCGGTGGCTGACACCCGTCGCGCTCGTCACCTACGCGCTCGCGGCGCTTCTGCTGGTGCGGCAGGCCACCGCCCGACGGCCGCTCGTGCAGTGGCGCAGCTGGGGCGAGGTCGCGCGCAGCACCGACCTGGTGGGCGCGGGTCTGCTCACGCTGGCGCTCGCCGCCGTCATCATCACGTTCGCCTCGGCCGAGCCCGAGTCGGGCGCGATCTCGCCCGCTGCCCCCTGGCTGCTGCCGGTGGCCGCGGCGGCTGCGGCCGGCTTCGCCTACCGCCAGCGGACCGCCGCCACACCGCTCGTGCCGCGCGGCGCCCTCGCGTCCCGCCCCGCCTGGGGCGCGCTGGTGGTCTCCTTCGTCGTCGGCGCCTCCCTGATCGCGGCGCTCGTCGACATCCCGTTCTTCGCCCGTCTCACCGTCTACCGCGACTCCCAGCTCGACGCCGCGCTGGTGCTCGTCCGGTTCCTCGTGGCCCTGCCCGTCGGCGCGGTGATGGGCGGCTGGCTGCTGCGTCGCGTGCCCGCCGCGTGGATCACCGCCGCGGCGATGCTGATGAGCGCACTCGCCTTCCTGCACATGGCGACGTGGGACGCCCAGTCGCTCGCGAGTGGGTGGGAGACGCTCTCGCTCGTCGCAGCGGGTCTCGGCTTCGGCCTGGCGATCGCCCCGGTGAACGCGGTGCTGCTCGAGCACACCGCCGACGCGGTGCACGGGGTGGCGAGCGCCCTGCTGATCGTGGCGCGCATGGTGGGCATGCTGATCGGCATCTCCGCGCTCACGACCGTCGGCCTGCGCGCCTTCTACGCGGCGTCGGAGAAGATCCCCCCGGCATCGGAGGTGTGCTCGGGCGCGGTCCAGCTGTGCCAGGCCTACCGCGACGAGGTGCGCGACGCCGGGATCGCCCAGCTGCACGCGGTGTTCGTCGGGGCGGCCGTCTGCGCTGCGGTCGCAGCGGTCCTCGCGCTGTGGTTGTTGCGTGAGGCACCTAACAGGCGGGCGCGAAACACCGGCGGTACGATGCCGGTGTGACGGACTTCGACGATCTTCTCGCAGCCAACCGGACCTTCGCCGACTCCTTCTCGCTCACCGGCTTCGACGGCATCGCGCGTGCCGGCGTCGCCATGGTGACGTGCATGGACTCGCGCATCGACCCCCTCGGCATGATCGGCCTCCAGCCCGGTGACGCCAAGATCCTGCGCAACCCCGGCGGTCGCGTCAACGACCCGGAGCTCGTAGCCCTGGTCCTCGGCTCGCACCTGCTGCAGGTCAAGCGCGTGCTCGTCGTCGAGCACACGCGGTGCGCGATGGCCTCCTCCACCGAGGAGCAGATCCACCAGCGGGTCTCCGACAGCACCGGCACCGACGCCACCTGGATGTCGATCGGACCGATCTCGGACCAGAAGCGCCAGATCCGTGCCGACGTGCACCGCGTGACGTCGCACCCGCTCATCCCCGACAGCGTCGAGGTCGGCGGCTTCATCTACGACGTCGACACCGGTCTGCTCGAGCAGGTCGTCTGACGACCCCTGCGTCCCCAGGACGACTGCACGACGCCCTCCTCCCGGCCTGGGAGGAGGGCGTCGTCGTGCGGGGACCGTCTCCGCAGCCGTGGTCAGTCGAGGCGGGTGCCGTCGAGGCCGAAGGTCCCGCGTGTGGTCGTGGAGCCGTCGGTGACGTCGACGACCAGTCTCGGCTCGGTGCCGCTCGTGACGACGTGCAGCTGCACGTCCGGCGACGCGTCCGGACCCACCTCGAGCAGCGTCGTCTCCACGATGTCCTGGACCACGGACGGGGCGACGTCGGCCAGGTCGACGGGTGAGGCCGCCGGGTCGAGCCCGGTCGGCTCGCCGACCGGCTCCCACTCGACCCCTCGGAAGACCCACTGACGGGCGGTCGTGCCGTCGACGACCGTGGCGGTGCCGCTGCCGTCGCGCACGTCGTACGTGGTGACGGTCGCCGCGCCGGCGTCGTCGTCGAGGTCCGCGACCTGCAGGTCCCACCACGTCGCGGCGTCGGGCACCGTCACGCCGTCCTTCTCGGTGTAGCCGTCGTCCGCGAGCCCGACGTCGTCGGAGGACCCGGAGTCGAAGCCGTCGTCGATGGAGCCGGCGACGCCGACGAACACCACGACGGCGACGATCAGCGGCACGAGGAAGACCGCGATGACGGCGATGACGCCGCACCCGATCTTGCGCTCCGTCGTCCACCCGCTGGGCTGCGGGCCCGCCGCGGCTCCCGAGCCGGAGCCGCCGTAGGAGGGCGGCGCCCAGCTGGGACCCTGCCCGGCCGAGGCTGGCAGACCTGCCGAGGGAGGCGGCAGGGACGGGGCCGAGGGGGTCGGCAGGTCCCGCGGGGCGACCGGGTCGAGGTCGGCGACCGGGGGCGGCATCCCGAAGGGCGGTGCACCCAGGTCCGGCGAGGTCGGCGTCGGCGGGCGGCTCTCGAGGTCGCGCAGGACCATCGCGAGGTCGCCCTTGGTGGAGGCGGCGTCGATCTGCTCGAGGCGCAGGGCCCGGTCGGCGGCCGTGATGCGACCCTCCGCGTACGCCTCGTCCACCATCCGGCGTGCCCGCCGACGGTCGCCGCGGCTGGCGCCGCTGGGGTCGCTGATGTCGCTCACGGCGGCAGCGTAGCGGGACGGACGTCCGGTTCCGGTCAGGCGTCGATCAGGTCGGAGTCGACGTCGTAGGCGCTCTGCACGATGAACTCCTTGCGCGGCGCGACCTCGTTGCCCATGAGGAGCTCGAAGACCGCCGCGGCCTGCTCGGCGTCGTCGACGGTGAGCCGACGCAGGGTGCGATGGCGGGGGTCCATCGTGGTCTCCGCCAGCTGGTCGGCGTCCATCTCGCCGAGGCCCTTGTAGCGCTGGATGGGGTCCTTCCAGCGGACGTTGCGCCGCTTCAGGTCCGCCAGCGTGCGCTGGAGCTCCGCGTCGGAGTAGGTGTACTGGTACTTGTCCTGCCCCTTCTTCGGGTTCGTCAGCTCGATGCGGTGCAGGGGCGGTACGGCCGAGAACACCCGACCCTGCTCGACGAGCGGGCGCATGTAGCGGAAGAAGAGGGTGGCCAACAGGCAACGGATGTGGGCGCCGTCGGAGTCGGCGTCGGCCATGAAGATGATCCGGCCGTAGCGGGCCTGGTCGAGGTCGAACGTGCGCCCGGACCCCGCACCCACGACCTGGATGATCGAGGAGCACTCGACGTTCTTCAGCATGTCGCCCACGCTGGCCTTCTGGACGTTCAGGATCTTGCCGCGGATCGGCAGCAGCGCCTGGAACTCCGAGTCGCGCGCCGACTTCGCCGTGCCGAGCGCCGAGTCGCCCTCGACGATGAACAGCTCGGTGCGCTCGGCGTCGCCCGCGCGGCAGTCGGCCAGCTTGGCCGGCAGGGCACTGGACTCCAGGGCGTTCTTGCGGCGCTGGTTGTCCCGCTGCTGGCGTGCCATGAGACGGGTCCGCGACGCGGCCACGACCTTCTCCATCACCTGCCGCGCCTTCGCCTTCTCGGCCGCCTTCGTCGACGTCAGGAACGCCTTGAGCTCGCGGGAGACGACCTGGTTGACGATGCGCGTGACGGCCGGCGTCCCGAGCACCTCCTTGGTCTGTCCCTCGAACTGCGGCTCGG
>NZ_LUNF01000204.1:0-3988 GCF_001626145.1 Aeromicrobium sp. REDSEA-S32_B7 | reverse complement strand
CCCCACAGGGCGAGCCGGCCGCCGACGCGGGGATCGGCCTCGATCGCGGCGCGCACCTGCTCGACGACGAACTCCGAGTGCCCGGGGCCGCTGAGGGGGTCGATGACGGTCGTGCGCGTGACGGGGTCGAGGTAGGCGGCGATCTCGCGGTAGAAGTCGGCGGCCAGCCCGTCGCCGACGAAGGCCTTGACCAGGCCCTCGAGGAAGTCGGCGGGCTTGGTCTTGCGGTGGAAGTCGCCGAAGGTGGCGGCGAACGGCTCCATGGCGTCGAAGGGGTCCTCGCCCATCTCGACGAGGCGGTCGCGCAGCACCTCGAAGTGGTCGAACTCGGCGGCGGCCATGGTCGCGACCTCGACCTTGCTGCGCAGGTCGGGGGCCATCTGGGAGTCGGCGACGAGCCGCTCGCAGGCGCTGATCTCACCGAAGGCGAGGACGCCGAGCAGCTCGACGACCCCGCGGCGGTACTCGGGGTCGTCGAGGGCGCTGGCGACCGGTGCCGCGGGCGTGTCGTCCGGGGGTGCGGCTGCGTCCTTCGGGGCCGACGGGTCGCTCGACTCTGCGTGGTGGGCCATGCGCCGCAGCGTAGCGCTCCCCCGCCACTCGGCTCCTGATTCCCGGGACGCACGTCCCAACCGGTACCCTGGTGGTGCCCTTGGGGCCGTATCTCCGTCGTGAGCTCTCGGACGCACCGTCGTCGACGCCGCCTCACGACTCGACCCGAGAACCCTTTGTTCCCTCACGAATTCGAGATCCTGTGACCACGTTCACCGACTTGGGCGTCATGCCCGAGATCGCCGACGCGCTCGACGCCGTCGGCATCAGCAGCCCGTTCCCCATCCAGGAGATGACCCTCTCCGTCGCGCTGATGGGCACCGACCTCATCGGTCAGGCGCGCACCGGCACGGGCAAGACGCTGGCCTTCTCCATCCCGGTCATCCAGCGCACCGTCGCCCCGCACGACCCCGACTACGACCAGCTGGCGGCTCCCGGCAAGCCGCAGGCCCTGGTCGTCGCGCCCACCCGCGAGCTCGCGCTGCAGGTGGCCAACGACATCAAGACGGCGTCCGCGAACCGCGGCACCCGCAACCTCACGATCTACGGCGGCGTGCCCTACGAGGGCCAGCTCGAGGCGCTCGAGAAGGGTGTCGACATCGTCGTCGGCACCCCCGGGCGCATCCTCGACCTCGCCAACCGTCGCGCGCTCGACCTCTCTCACGTGAAGTCGCTCGTGCTCGACGAGGCCGACGAGATGCTCGACCTCGGCTTCCTGCCCGACGTCGAGGCGATCCTCGCCAAGACGCCCGAGACCCGCCAGACGATGCTGTTCTCGGCCACGATGCCGGGCGCGATCGTGTCGCTGGCGCGCAAGCACATGCGCCACCCGATGAACATCCGCGCCGAGTCACCGGAGGAGAACCACACGGTCCCCGCCACGGCGCAGTTCGTGTGGCAGGCCCACGAGCTCGACAAGCCCGAGGTCATCGCCCGCATCCTGCAGGCTGAGGACGTGCAGCGCGTCATCATCTTCACGCGCACGAAGCGCACGGCGCAGCGTGTGGCCGACGACCTCATCGACCGCGGCTTCCCCGCCTCGCCCCTGCACGGCGACATGGCGCAGGGCGCGCGCGAGAAGGCGCTGCAGGGCTTCCGTGACGGCAAGGTCGACGTGCTGGTCGCCACCGACGTCGCGGCCCGCGGCATCGACGTCGCGAACATCAGCCACGTCATCAACTACAACTGCCCCGAGGACCACAAGACGTACGTGCACCGCATCGGTCGCACGGGTCGCGCCGGCGCCTCGGGCATCGCGGTCACCTTCGTCGACTGGGCCGACCTGTCGCGCTGGAAGCTGATCAACGCCGAGCTCGACCTGCCGTTCGCGGACCCGCAGGAGACGTACTCGACGTCGGACCACCTGTTCCACGACCTCGGCATCGACCGGTCCGTCAAGGGCCGGCTCAAGCCGCCGTCGCCGAAGGAGCCCCGCAAGGACGGCGACCGCGGCGGACGCGGTGGCCAGGGCGGTCGCGGGCAGGGCGGCGGACGTGGCCGCGACGGCCAGGGCGGACGCGGGCAGGGCGGCGGACGTCCGCAGGGCGAGCGCTCCTCCGGTCCCCGCACCGACCAGCCGCAGGACGCGCAGGCCAAGGACGGCCAGGGCGGCGAGGGCACCGGCTCGAGCCGCAGCCGGAACCGTCGTCGCCGTCGCACCCGCGGCGGCCAGAAGGTCGAGGGCCAGAACGGCACCCAGACCGCCTCGAGCGAGACGGCACCGGCGTGGGGCCCTTCGTCGTGCCGGCTCAGAGCAGGCTCTGCGCCACCTCGCGGTACGCGTCGGCGCCCTTGTGGTTCTTGTGGACGCTGAGGATGGAGCGGCCGATCGCGGGCGCCTCGGCGAACCGGATCGACTTCGGGATCGGCGGGCTCAGGACGGGCAGCTCGAACTGCTCCTCGATGGAGGCGAGCACGGCGCGGGCGTGGTTGGTGCGCCCGTCGAACATCGTCGGCAGCACGCCGGCGACCTCGAGCTCGGAGTTGATGAACTGCTTGACGTCGTGGACGGTGTCGAGCAGCTGCAGCACGCCGCGGTGCGACAGGGTCTCCGCCTGCAGCGGGATGACGACCTTCTGCGACGCCGAGAGCGCGCCGACCGTGAGCACGCCGAGCGTGGGTGGGCAGTCGATGACGACGAGGTCGTAGTCGTCGGCGACCTTGTCGAGCGCGACGCGCAGCCGCTGCTCGCGCCCGGTGCGGCTGACGAGCGCCTCCTCGGCCTGCGTGACCGTGACGTTCGACGGCAGCAGGTGCATGCCGTCCTCGGTGACGACGATCGCGTCGGCCGGCTTGGCCTTGCCGAGCAGCACCTCCCCGACGGTCACGTCGACGTCCTCGGGGTCGATGCCCAGGGAGAACGTCAGGCCGCCCTGCGGGTCGAGGTCGACGAGCAGCACGCGCTTGCCGAGCTCGGCGAACGCCGCGCCGAGGGAGGCGACGGTGGTCGTCTTGCCGACGCCACCCTTCTGGTTCACCACGGAGATCGTCGTCGTCACGCGGCACATCATGCCACCGGGGACCGCCTCGTGGCTGCGACGTCCGCCACCGTGACGACATGGCATGCTGACGACATGACCCGCGCTCTCGTCACCGGCGCCACGGCCGGCATCGGCCTGTCCTTCGCCCGCGCCCTCGCCGCCCGGGGCGACGACGTCGTGCTGCTCGCGCGCGACGAGCAGCGTCTGGAGCAGCTGGCCACCGAGCTGCGCGGTGCGCACGGCGTGCAGGCCGACGTCGTCGTGGCCGACCTGACCACCGCGGACGGACTGGCGGCGGCCGAGGCCGCCCTCGCCAGCAGCACCGCACCCGTCGACCTGCTGGTGAACAACGCCGGCGCGTCGCTCGCGGGCTGGTTCGGCACCACCGACGTCGCCGACGAGGACCGTCAGCTCGACCTGCTCGTGCGGGCGCCGATGCACCTCATGGACACGGCGATCAAGTCGATGGTCGGGCGCGGTCGCGGCCAGGTGGTCAACGTCGCGAGCGTCGCCGCCTTCACCCCGCGCGGGACCTACTCCGCCCACAAGGCGTGGCTGGTGAACCTGTCGCAGTGGGCCGACTGGCACTACGCGTCGTCGGGCGTGCGCGTCATGGTGCTGTGTCCCGGCTTCGTGCGCACGGAGTTCCACCAGCGCGCCGACATGGACATCTCGGGCGTGCCCCGCTGGATGTGGCTGAACAGCGACAAGCTCGTGGCCGCCGCGCTCGCCGACCTCGAGCGCGGCCGCACGGTGTCGATCCCGAGCCTGCGCTACAAGGTGCTCGCGACCCTGGCCCGGCACGCCCCGACGTCGCTCGTGGCCCGCGCCGCCAAGCGCGGACGATGAGCACGCCGCGCTCCCTCGACCTCCCGCCCGGCGTGGTCGCCGCGACCGTGCAGACCCCGCGCGGGCGCTTCGCCGTGCACCACGCGCAGGTCGAGCACCCGCGGGCC
>NZ_LUNF01000203.1:0-3189 GCF_001626145.1 Aeromicrobium sp. REDSEA-S32_B7 | reverse complement strand
GTAGGAGATCGTCCGCTGCACCGAGATGATGTCGTGCAGCTCGTTCTTCAACGCCTCCCCGCTGAGCCCCTGGGCGCTGTCGTAGTAGCCGTCCCGCGGTGCGGCGTCCGCGGCACGCGGCACCACGGTCAGGACGAGCGTGAGGATGATGGTCAGGCCGGTGTACCGGGACGTGCGCCGGCTCGTGGCCGCGCACCCCCGTCCGGCTCCCCCGAGTCGGTTCATGGGCACACCCCACACCATCGGCGACACGACGCGCCAGAGGGCGCGCCGGAGTTCACCGGATGGTCACACAGGGCGTCACGACGTGGTCGGCGCGCGCTCCGGGTCGGCCGAGCGTCCGTGCACGAGAGCGGCCGCGCACACCGAGGCGACGACCAGCAGCCCGACGCACATCAGCGTCCCTGCCCGGAAGCCCGGCCCGAACACGTCCGGCGACGCGAAGTCGGCGCCGGCGATGCCCGCCAGCGGCGGGATCGCCGCCACCGCGAGCAGGCCGGCCGTGCGGGAGACCGCGTTGTTGATGCCCGACGCGATCCCGGCCTGCTCGTCGGGTGCCGCTGCGAGGACGGCAGTCGTCAGCGGCGCCACCAGCAGCGTGATCCCCAGACCCAGCAGGGTCGCGCCCGGCAGGACGTCGACCCAGAAGCGCGCGTCGGCGCCGACTCGCAGGAGCAGCAGCAGTCCCGCCGCCGACACGAGCGGCCCGACCGTCATCGGGATCCGCGGTCCGACCCGCTGGCCGAACGCCCCCGCGCGCGACGACAGCAGCAGCATGAGCACCGTGAGCGGCAGCGTCGCGAGGCCCGCCTCGAGCGGCGTGTAGCCGGCCACGTACTGCAGCTGCAGCACCAGCAGGAACATCGTGCCGCTCAGCGCCGCGTAGATCGCGAACGTGCAGATGTTCGCGGCCGTGAAGACTCGGTCGGCGAACAGCGACAGCGGGACGAGCGCGTGCGGCGAGCGCGCCTGGTGCACGACGAACGCCACGAGCAGCACCACGCCGACCAGCGCCGGCCACGAGGTCTGCTCGACCAGCCCGTAGGTGAGGAACGCGAGCGTGCCCACGGTGAGCGCAGCCCCCTCGACGTCGAGCCGGGTCTGCGCGCCCCGCGACTCCGGCACGTGCCGCAGCGTCACCCACACCACCGCCACGGCGAGCGGCACGTTGATCCAGAACACCGAGCGCCAGCCGACCGCGTCGACGAGCGTGCCGCCGACGAGCGGGCCCAGCGCGGTCGTGACGCCCGCCAGGCCCGACCACAGCCCGATCGCCCGACCGCGGTCCTCCGGCCGGATCGACGCCGAGATGATCGCCAGGCTTCCCGGCGTCAGCAGCGCTCCCCCGACGCCCTGCAGACCGCGCGCCGCCACCAGCACCTCGATCGTCGGCGCCACCGCGCAGAGCACCGACGCCGCGCCGAACCAGACGACCCCGACCACGAACACCCGACGTCGGCCGTAGCGGTCGCCCAGCGACCCGCCCACGAGGATGAGCGAGGCGAGCGCGAGCGTGTAGGCGTTGACGGTCCACTGCAGCCCGGCGACCCCCGCCTGCAGGTCGTCGTCGACCGCCGGCAGCGCCAGGGTGACGATCGAGCCGTCGAGGAAGGCCATCCCCGTGCCGAGCACCATGGCCGCCACGAGCCACCGGCCCGCCGCGGAGTCGAGCCTCACGTCTCGCGCCCGAACAGCGCGGCCCCGTTGTGCCACAGCACCCGGCGCAGCCAGTCGTCGCCGAGCTCGAGCCGCTGGAGCACCTCCACCTGGTGCGCGTAGGCGTAGGGGATGTTCGGGTAGTCGGTGCCGAACAGCACGCGGTCGCCGAGGTCTGCCAGACGCGGTCGTAGCGCCGTCGCGAGCTCGTGCGAGCCCTCCCAGAAGTCGACGAGCACCATGGTGGTGTCGAGGCGGACCTCGGCGAAGCGGTCGGCGAGGTCGAGGAACGCCTCGTACTCCGGCATCCCGAGGTGGGCGACCACGATCCGCAGCCCCGGGAAGCGCTCGAGCACCCGCGCGACGCCGTCCGGACCAGTGTGCGTGCCGGGCGCCGGACCCGACCCGGCGTGCAGCACGACAGGCGTGCCGCTCTCGGCGAGCGTGCCCCACACCGGGTCGAGCAGCGGGTCGTCGGCAGCGAAGTCGCCCACCTGCAGGTGCGCCTTGAACACCTCGACCCCCGACGCCACGAGCGCCGGCACGTAGGTCGCGGCCTCCGGCTCGGGGTAGAACGTCGCCGAGCGCAGCGCCTCGGGCACGCGTCGGACGAAGTCGAGGGTCCAGTCGTTCATGAACGTCGCGACGCCAGGGCGGTGGGCGTACGAGAGCGCCGAGAAGTGCCGGACGCCCATGTCGCGCAGGTGCGCGACGCGTTCTTCGTCGCTGCCGCGGTACGTGATCGGCCAGGGACGGCCCAGCAGCGGGCCAGCGGAGTCGAAGTACGCCCAGACCTTCGCCAGCACCTTCGGGTGCATGAAGTGCACGTGCACGTCGAA
The DNA here is from genome assembly GCF_001626145.1 of Aeromicrobium sp. REDSEA-S32_B7. Taxonomy (NCBI): domain Bacteria; kingdom Bacillati; phylum Actinomycetota; class Actinomycetes; order Propionibacteriales; family Nocardioidaceae; genus Aeromicrobium; species Aeromicrobium sp. REDSEA-S32_B7. The sequence goes on along the minus strand of NZ_LUNF01000203.1, from coordinate 694 downwards.
CAGTCCGGGAAGGTCGAGCGACGCCGTGAGCGACGGCAGGTCGGCGTCGGCCAGCCCGGGGCGGTCGGCGTCCGCCGAGGTCATCTAGCGGATGCCCTTGATCTTGCGACCGATCTCGCGCTGCGCGTCGGCCTTGGCCTGGCGCTCGGCGATGGCGTGCCGCTTGTCGTACTGCTTCTTGCCGCGGGCGAGGGCGATCTCGACCTTCGCGCGACCGTCCTTGAAGTACAGCGCGAGCGGCACGATCGTCAGGCCCTTGGCCTGGATGCGCTGCTCGATCTTGTCGATTTCCTGGCGGTTCAGCAGCATCTTGCGACGCCGCCGCGTCTCGTGGTTCGTCCACGTGCCCTGGCTGTACTCGGGGATGTGCACCTGGATCAGCCAGGCCTCGCCGTTCGCGATCTCGCCGAAGCCGTCGACCAGGGACGCCCGACCGGCACGCAACGACTTCACCTCGGTGCCCGTGAGGACCAGGCCGGCCTCGTAGGTGTCCTCGATGTGATAGTCGTGGCGCGCCTTCTTGTTCTGCGCGATGAGCTTGCGCCCGGTCTCCTTGGCCACCGACCCATCCTAGTGCGTCGGGCCACACGGCCCCGGGCCGGTCACGGCCGGCTCGTCAGAGCCAGCCCATGGGGTTCACGGTGACGCCGTTGGCGATGACCATGAAGTGCAGGTGGCAGCCGGTGGAGTAGCC